>JBLHKE010000091.1:0-15770 GCA_047619485.1 Verrucomicrobiales bacterium
GCGGAATTCACCGCGAGGGCAAGTTGAGAAATCGGCGGGAAACGCCCTTCTAGCCTCACCCCGCTTTTCCTGACAGGAACTCAAGCGCACTGCTCTACATTCCCTACCACTCATGGCGCCAACGCTAGGCGCGCGCCGGATCGATGCTCTTATACTTGCCTTTGAACTCACGCGCGATGGCGCGCAGCATTTTCTCGCCCTGATCTTTGACACTGATGGCATTGACGGTCGGTAGCGGGGCTCCGCCGTAGGCGCGCTTCGCCTCTGCGACGATCAGCTTGATTAGATCTTCCTGGCCGAGCTTCTTGCCACCGCGGTTGGTGCCGGGCTCGCCGTCGGCGATAAGGAAGATGCTGGAGGGCTTCTGCTCGAAGGCGGCGACGAGGGCGAGGTCCATGCGCGAACCGCCGCTGGTGCCCTTGAGCGATGAGAAGTCGCCAGGCATGATCGGATGGTAGGCAATGCCTTTGTTGTCTGTGCCTTTCTTGCCGAACTTGGAGGTGCGCGTTCGCGTCCAACTGGTGTTCTGGAAGTAGTCAGCCATGAATTTCTTCGCCTGCTTCTGCGTATCGCCGCTAACGCGGAGGCTCTTCTTGCTGAGGGCGTCGGCGTCGTTACCGAAACAGATGATGTTGAAGCGCGTGCCTGGCGTGAGCCTCGCGACGGTGCGGGTGACCTCTTTGATGATGGCGTCACAACCGTCGCGGCCGCAGTTGCCTATCATGCTGGTGGAGGTGTCGATGACGATGTAGATATTGTTACCACCGCCGCTGGTACCAAAGAAGGAGGAGCCGCCGGTGCCAGCACCAAAACCACCACCACCGAAGCCCATGCCGTTGGCTGCGTCACCGATAACCGGGCTCTCGGTGATCGTCTCGACCATCGGCACGGAGATCGGGGAAATGGCGTTCGTCACGATGACCTGCGAGGACTCGGAGGGTGGGGACGGGCGGTCGTTGGAAATCTTTTTGGAGAACTCCTCTTTGTGGATGGTCGGCGGCAGATCCGACGGACCAGTGGACTCGACGATGAGCTCCGGGGGAGAGTCGTCGAGCACCGCCATCACGATGAAGGCGAGTAGCAGACCGATGAGGACGTGGACGAGCAGGGCAATGCCGAACGCGGCTGCCTTCGACTGGTTCGCCTGGCGCTGCTGGGCGAGCTCGATCAGGCGCGGGTCGTCCATCATTGGTTCGACTGGGATGCCGGGTTGCGGGTAAGCGCCTTCAAGGGAGGGTTGGGGATGGGGTGATCCAGGCTGCATGACTAAAATTCGCTATTTTAAGGGGGATTTGTGGGTCTCTACCTCATCTATCGGATAAAGATTGGCTAAAGGACCAAATGATAGCCTGCAGGCAGCGGTTTTCCACCGCAAATCAGCATTAATCGGGCTAATCCATGCAATGGCCGAGGCGCCACGGAAGCAGATAATCGATCGGTTTGCAGCCTTCTTCTGCGGAGCGGCGCGAGGTTTCTGGGTGCTGCTGGTCGAGAACCAGAGGATCGGGGCGATCTCCTTGATCGTATGGTTTGCTGGGTTCGAATAGGCCGCACGAAGTATAAACGAACAACCCGCCGATGCCCAGCAACCATGTTCGGAGCCGTTTCATGGGCGGAGTTTACAGGAATCTCCGGGCGCGAAAAAGTAATTTGTGATGCTAGTAATCGGCCAGTTGTAGGTGGGGACGGTGACCCCATTGGCGTTAAGAGCCAGCTTCGATCGCCTAGGTTACCACCTATGGGCAGTCCCGCCGCATCGCAGATGCACCGGACAGCTTCCACTTTACGCGCCCGCGACAGTCTCCTTGGGGATCAGAAACTCGATCAAGCGGCCGGTGTTCGGATCGATCTCACCCCAGTGGTCGAGATCGAGTTCGATGATGGCGGCGGCGCAGGTCGGAAAATGACCGATGTCCGCAGCCTGGCAGAGGGTGTTGGTGAGGTCATGCACCCCAGGGAAGTGGCCGAACAGAACGGCGCTGCCATGCGATTCATCAATGCCACGCAGCACCTGGAGGAGACGTGACTCGGTGGCGCAGTAGATCTGGCGCTCGTCCACGATGTCACCGTCCGCATAGCCGAGTTTCTCTGCGATGATGCCAGCGGTGGTGCGGGCGCGCAGGGCGGTGCTAGAGACGATCACATCAGGTTTGCCGATGCGCCCCGAGAGCGCTTCCCCCATCAGCGGGGCGACGTGCTTGCCGCGCTGGTTGAGTGGTCGGTCATAGTCGTCCAGCTGCGGACTCGCCCAACTAGATTTGGCATGGCGGATGATGGTCAACCGTTTCATGAACGGGCTTCGTTCTTGCGCTTGGCCTTGTCTTTCTTTTCTTTGCTCTTCGGTTTCTCACGCTCTGTCTCTTTACGGATGCCGAGGAGTTTATTGCGCTCCACCTCACTGAGGACGTCCGAATTTGCAATGTAGGATTGGTAGGCTTGTAGGTCTTGGGTACGCCACACTTTGGCAACCTGCAGCACCGCATTGCGGCGTCGCTTGGGATCACTGATCGACTCCGCCCAAGCCATCGTCGCGTCGGGGTCGACGCTCTTGATGCGCTGAATGTACTGCTCCAGCGCTCCGTCGAGTTCCGGGCTCGGCTCCTGTTCGGCTAGGTAGCCTGCGGCTTTGGCGACGTCGTATTCCATCCAGCGGCGGAAGACCTGATCGAAAATCTTGCCGGGGCGCGCGCCTTCGGTGTCGACGTTCTGCGCCCAGGCAGCGGCCGATTCCGGGTCACTGCGTGCCCAAGATTCGCCGAGCTCGACAAGCGCACCCGCGCGGTTCGAATCGCTGGTGTTCTCAGCGAGCCAGGCCTTGGCGGCGATCGGGTCGTAACGCGCCCACTGGTCGATGAGTGCGAGGGTCGAGCGATCGCGGGTCTTGCCCTCGGGGAGCGACTCGGTCCACTTGATCACCTCGGCATCGTTGCGATCGAACAGTTCGCGCACGGTGTCATAGGCGTAGCGCTGGTGCTCCTCGTTCTCGATCGAGGCGAGGTAGCCGAGCGCCGCGGTGGTATCCATCGAGTTGCCGATGCCGCGGAACACCGCTGCGAGGCTGCCGCGTGGTAGATCATTGTTAGTGTTGCTATCGGCGAACTTGACCGCGGCGGCCGGATCGACTGCCGCCCAATGACGCAGCACGTTGATGGTGGCGTCGTAACGGAACTTCGGAGCCTCAATCCCAGCGACGTGTTCGAGTGCTGCGGTGGCGTCGAGTTGCGCCCAGCGGTTGAGAACCTCGGTGTAGGCATCGCGTTGGGCGGGACCAGGATCCATCAGCGCGATCTCGCCAACGGCCTCGGTCACCTCTTCAAGGCTCATGCCCTCGACCAACTCGCGGAAATCAGAGCGTCGCAAATCGGTGCCCGTAGCGCCAGTGAGCATCCGCAGGACGCGGTCAACCGCGCTGCCACCACCGGCTCGGCCGTTTAATGCAGGTGACAATGAGCGCGCGCCCTCGGCACCTGTAGCTCCAAAACCGTTTTGATTAACGCCACCCTGGGCGACTCCGCCGGTGGCGTTCGCGCGATTTTTGGCGCTAGATGGATCTTGGTTGCGCGGTTTCGCCGTACCTGCCCAAAAGGCGGCGGCGAGCGTCGCGACCCAGAGGATAGCGATGGCGGAGGCAGATTTGGAAGTCAGTGGCATTCGTCGGGAGCCTAGCTCGCCGCCTTGAGGTTACAAGTAGCACACGTCGAGGCCGGGACCAGTGCTGGGCCGCGTTTGCGGGCGGATGCCTCGCGGATGAAGGCACGCAAATCGCGGCTCAGTTTCTCCAAGGTCGGCAGGTTGGTGTACATCATGTGGCCTCCTTCGTAGTTCTTGAAGCGGAGGTGGCGGCGCTGTTCCGGGGTGAGCTTTGCGTCCTCGACCGCCTTCTTCACTACCGCCATCGGCGTGACGGTGTCGTAGTAGCCGCAGGCGACCATCACGCGCAGGCCACGATTGGTCTGGAAGGCACGCGTCAGAGTCTCCGACGCCTTCGATCCAGAATGGCTCCACATCGGAATGCGCACCATCAGGCGGTAGTCGAGGTCCGTCTGGTAACCGAGTTCGGTGGTCAGGTAATCGCCGATGACGGCGTCCATCGGCTCGCGGATCACTGCCAGCGCTGGATCACCAGTCGCGCCGCGAAACAGGCCACGACGAGCTTTCGTGGTGACGCGCGTGTCATAGGCACCGATCGATTCGACACCGAGTTTGCGAGTCGTGTTGACGCGCACCTCGCGCAGGGAATAGCGCAGGCCGCGCAAGCGATCGAGACCGGTGAGGTCGCGCAGCTGGGCGGTGATCCGTTCACGTTCCTCGTCGTCCAATGTCTGACCGCCGAGTGCCGGACGGTAGGTTCTTCGAGAAAAATCATCGACCCGCTTGAGCAAGTCCTCGCGGTCGAGCGCTTGGTAGCGCGCGCCGAGCAAACCGTGATAGTGCGCGGTGGCGGCAGCGGTCGGCAACGCGAGGTCGGCCGGTTGCTTCTGCCCCATCACGATCGGTCCGGAGATCAGGATGATGCCGTTGACGACGATGCCATGGTGCTCCTCGAGTTCGGGGACGAGCCCGCAGGCGCGCATCGCACCGTAGCTTTCGCCGGCGAGCAGGCAGGGCGATCGGCTGCGACCTTCTTGCTCGAGGTAGAGCTTGATGAACGTTGCGATCGACTCGCAGTCGTTGCGGAAACCGTAGAAGCCTCGGGCGGCGATCGGGTCGGCGGCGCGGCTAAAACCGGTGCTGATCGGGTCGACAAACACGAGGTCGGCGATGTCGAGGAGCGAGTATTGGTTCGGCGTCGTGCGGTAGGGTTTCGGCGGATTAACCAAACCAGCCTCACCGAGTACCACCCGCCGTGGGCCGAAGGCGCCGAGGTGCAACCAGGCGGACGAGGATCCCGGACCGCCGTTGAACAGGAACAGCACTGGCCGTTTGTTGCGCTGCCGTGGTTTGAGGTCGCTGCGCTGGTAGCCCGTGTAGAAAATACGACCACGGAGTTTGCCACTGCGGTCGTTCTTGATCTCAATCGTTCCAGCCTCGGCTCGGTATTCCATCTGCTCGCCACCGATGTTCACCGTCGCTGCGTCGAGCGAGGCCGGGATCAGGATCAACGCGGATAGCAGGGTGACGAGGGCGGCGTACATGGGGAGATTGTACGGGCGTGTGGGTGATCGGACGAGAGCTAAAAAGCAGCGGCTTATTCCGGTTTGCGTTCACGCTCCAAGTTTTTCCGAACCGCCACGCTACCATCCGGGTAGGCGGTCACATAGCTACGAGACTCGGAATATGAGGCACTCCTGTCATCTTAAGATTCTCTGAATAGCTGTGATGGCTCGGTCTCGCTTTGCCGCCTCTGCCCACTCCAAGGGCGTGAGCCCTCCTCCCTTTTCAGAAAAATCGGCACCGGCCTGAAAAAGTATTTCAATGATCTCCAGATCTCCCCGAATTGCTGCTTTACAAGCAGTCGTCGTCGCTTGGTTAGGCCTAAGGTTCACGTCCGCACCTTCTCGAATGAGGTAAGCAACGATTTCGGGTGTCGAATTCTCGACTGCTATCACGAGTGGCGTAGACCCACGTGACCTGCCATACCAACCCACCCTTGTAAATCTGTTCAATGTCGCGCCCTGATCAATGCATCTTGAAATTTTGCCCATGTCCGAGCTCCGAACCGCCGAGGCTAGCTCATTCATATCACAGGTCAGACACTCGCGAAGCCATAGCCCTCCAGCAAGGAGTAAGATAGCCGCTAGCAAGCCAAAGATCATTCTAAGCAGCCATTTACCTGTAGTTTTCAACCAACTCATTGCAATAATTCGTATACCTCCGCACTAATTCCAATTGTTCTTATCGACAGGAATTTTGCATCAAGAATCAGGTAGATTTCAAAGTCGTTGATATTCCGTTCACTGCCGCAGCCAACTCGGGGATCTACTTGCGGGATACCAAGCTCGATCCCGATGGCGAAGAGCAGAGCAACGCCTCAAAATTCCTCTGCGGCTACCTGCCTAATGACACCATCACTGGAAAGGACAGCGTCGAGCTCTCGAAGGTAATCCAACTGCGCACCTAGACCCTCTCCCGCTGCACCGATCTCGTCACTTGGATACCCGCCGGTCTGACCCTGACATCAGACACTATTGTCCTCGACCAAGCCTTCCCCGATCCGGATCCGCTGCTTAGGGGTTGTCAGGAAATAAGTCCTACAAAGATGCGCAGGAATTTTAGCCAGCACCAAGGCCGATTTCAGCGATTATAGCGGGCTATTTGAGTTGGAAGCTAACGCGGGTGATGGCCAAAATAACCAGCAGATTGTAGGAGTTATTTACTGACAAGCCCTTAGCGTGCGCACGTCCTACCAGGTTGATATTCAGAGTTCGCGTCGGTTTTGTCGTTAGATTGATGGTTTGAAGAGCTTGGAAAGTTGCAGGCTCGAGGCTTTTGGGAGTTAAGGTTAAAGTCTAAGTCCCGGATTCTTCGAGCTGCGGCTCGGTGATGATCACAAAAAAAGAGGGGCGACACGAATGCCGCCCCTCTTGCAATTTCTTTCGCTGTCAGCTCTGACCTACAGCTTCCAGTCGCCACGGTAGTTGACCGTCTTGAGCAACTTCTCTGCCTCGTCGTCGCCGATGACTTTCTCGGCTTTCGGATCCCATTTGATCGCGCGGCCTAACTTGTCGGAGGCGTAGGCGATGTGGCCCGGTGTGGCGGAGCGGTGACCAGTCTCGGCGGGGCAGATGCACTCCTTACGGCTGAGGATGCCCTCGACCCAGTTGCGATGGTGGCCACCCTTGACCTTGTAGGCTTTCTTCGCCCCGCGGTCGAAGGACTCGCGCGCCCACTCTTTGGTGGAGGCTTCGATGTAGCCACGCGTGACGTAGACCCAACCATTCTCGCCGATCCACTTGGTGCCCATGTTGCCGCCGTTGCGCTCCACCATCTTGTGGCGGTTGGATAGGGTCACGGTGTAACCGGGCTCGTAGGTGGAGACGACCTCGTAGTCGATCGGGTTGTCATACATGCCCTTCATCGGGTAGCGGAAACCTTTGGCCTCGACCTTGATCGGGCCGCTCTTATCCAACCCGAGTCCCCAGTGGGCGATGTCGTTGTGGTGACCGATCCAGTCCATCATCTGACCGCCGCCGTAGTCGAGGCACCAGCGCCAGTCCCAGTGGAGGCGCTTCGGGTGGAATGGCAACATGCGGCTCGGGCCGCACCACAGGTCGTAGTCGAGACCTTCGGGGATCGGTTGCGCGGTCTTGCCGTCGATGTCTGTCTGGCGTCCGGTCGGCAGGCCGACCTGCACCTCTTTGATTTCTCCTAGGAGACCATTCATCACGATCTCTGCCGCGATGCGGAAGCGGGTGTCGGAGCGCTGCTGCGAGCCGACTTGGAAAATGGCCTTCTGCTTGGCGGCCTCTTTGTAGACTGCCTGACCCTCGGCGAAGAGGTGGGTGATCGGCTTCTCGCAGTAGACGTCCTTGCCGTTGCGCAACGCGGAGAGCGTGGCGATCGCGTGCCAGTGGTCGGGCGTGCCGACGATGACGGCGTCGAGATCCTCGCGCTCGGTGAGCTTGCGGAAATCGTTCACGGCCTCACAGCCTTTTTTCCCGGAGCGCTTCTCGACTTCGTTCTGGACTCTGTCGCGGCGCCCCTTGTCGGGATCGCAGACCGAGACGGTCTCGATCTCGGCGGAGTTCATGATGTTCTTCATGTCACCAGTGCCCTGCCCGCCACAGCCGATCAGGCCGAGGGCGATGCGGTTGCTGGGGAGCGGCTTGTCCTGGGCGAACACGACCGATGCGGGAACGATCGTCGGCACCGCGAACACGGCGGATGATTTGATAAAATTACGTCTCTTCATAAGCAAGATTCTGGTGGCCACAGCCGCGAGACGCAACGGAAATCCGGGCTCAGTCCAACAGGCACCGATTCAAGCTGATGCGGGTGTCTCGTACGATCGAATCACCGTGGCCAACGATAATCCGGTCGGAGTCGAGCGCGCTGATTTGTGCCAAAGACTCACTGAATGCGGTGCGGTCTTTGATGTAGAGGCGCAGTAGCCGGCTCATGGCTGGGAACTGTTTAACGCCTGCGGTGGCCCTGAGAAACGTGCGCGTCCACCAGTTGGCCTCGATGGGGAAATTGAAGAGCAGGTCGGCGACGACGAGAGTTTTAGAGTGGCGGTGGAATATTACATGCTCGCGTAATTTCGGCATCCCTTGCCGCTCGATGATCTCGATCCCCTCGGCGAGCAGCTCATCGCTGGCGGAGGAAATCGGGGCGGCTCCGAGCGCCTCTGCGTTTTTGAAACCGGGCGGCACGAGGTAGGGGATGTCGGGAAGGGCGGCGCGTGCGCTGCGGGCATGTGTGTCATGCATGTTGGTGGCTTCGAGGAGCCACGCGGGTTCGCCGATCTCGCGGATGGCAGCGAGGTCAACTGGTGAAAACTCAGCGCGGGAATGGACGAGGAGTTTACCGCCCGCCTGACGGAGCAAGCTGACGTTGCGCCCCATCTGGCAACCCGCTAAACTGAGCAGGTGCTGTTGGAGGAAAACGCCTTCAGCTAACTCGGTGGTAACGGTCGTCTTCTTACTCATGACCGGCCTGCGAATGGGGCAATGCGCGAGCAGGAATGTCAGCCCTCCGGAAGCACCTGAGATTCATCCTCTGGTTTCGCCTTCTTGGTGCGGCGACCTGACTTGGCCAAGATCTCGATGTAGACAGAGGACCAGGATTCTCCAGCAGCGCTGTCGATGGCGGCAGTCAGCTCCCTGATATGAACCTCGACCGCAGTTTCTGCGTCCTTGCCCGCGCGACAGTCGAAATCCCAAAAATCGACGTCGTCGGGCAGCGACTTGCCACGCTCGCGCTTGATATACTTGCGGACATCAGCTTTGACCTGCTCGACGACACGCGGTGGCTCGTGGCGATTTTTAGGGTCAGTCAGTAGGAAGGTTTTTCGCATCGTCGATCGGTCGTTAGAGTTCTGTGACCTTCAGCTTGCGGAAATCCGCGCGCATCACCTTGCCACCGTGTAGCTGCAGACCGATCGGTCCCTTCTCGGGCGCCTTGTCACTGGTGTATTCGAACACGAGCTCACCGTTGAGCCAGATGCGGTAGTGGTTCTTCTTGGCCTCGATCTTGACTAGGTTCCACTCGTTGATCTTAAGCAGTTTTTCGACGCCCGTCGCCTCTTTCGGGTAGCCCTTGCCGGGGATGTACATCGAGCCGGTCATGTCGCGCTTCAGCGAGCCCGAGATACCGATCTGCATCTGCTGCTTTTCCGTGCGAAGGTGGATGCCGGTGTCACCCTTGCCGTCGAATCTGAACTCCGCCTCCAAGACGAAATCGGTGTATTCCTTTTCCGTCCAGAGGTTCGAACCCTTCTTTTTTGGACCACTCTGACAAACGATGGCACCGTCGACCACTTTCCACCAGGTGTTGCCCTTCGGTGCCTTCCAGCCAGTGAGATCCTCCCCGTTAAAAATGGAGACGGCTGCCTTCCCTTCTTTTGCGACCTGCTGGGCGAGGGATGGGCAGACGAGCAGCAGGGCGGTAATGGCGGCGATGAGGTTCGTGGGTAGCGTGGTTTTCATTTTCTACCACAGCCTAGGCACCCACCAACTGCAACTCAAGGGATTCTGATCCGGGCAGCCCGATTCTTCATTGGACGCCCGCCCTTATTATCCTAGGCTCGGACTTCATGAACGGCCTACCCGACAACCCGAAACCACCCGAGGATCTGGAGATCAAGGATGCGCGACTGATTTTTAATGCGGTCTGGCAGGGGCTCAAGGAAGAGCTCGGGCGCGATCAACTACGCTTTCCGAAGGAGATCATCCTCCTCGGCGGTGCCCCCGGTGCGGGCAAAGGAACCAACACGCAGTTCATCAGGCGCGCGCGCGGCTTGACCTGCCCGCCGATTATCGTCAGCGAGCTGCTCGACAGCCCGGAGGCGAAGAAAATCAAAGACGCGGGCGGCATGGTCGGTGACCGCGAGGTGATCGGCATCCTGTTACGGAAAATGCTGGAGGAGGAGTTCCGCGATGGCGCGATCCTCGATGGCTTCCCGCGCACTAAGGTGCAAGTCGAGACACTGCGGCTACTAGTTGAGAAGATCAAAGAGCTCTATCGCGAACACCAGGGCACGTCGCTCGCTGGAGAATTCCGCAAGCCGATCATCCACGCGATGCTGCTCTTCGTCGAGGAGGCAACCAGCATCGAGAGACAGCTGGAGCGCGGTCGAAAAGTCGCCGCGCAGAACCAGAAGGTGCGCGATACCGGCATCGGCGAGATCCAGGAGCTACGCACCACCGATCTCAACCCCGTGGCTGCCAAGCAGCGCTACCGCGTGTTCAAGGAGAAGACCTGGGACGCTCTGCAGTCCCTGCGCGAGGAGTTCTTCTACCACTTCATCAACGCCGAGGGTACCGTCGAAGAGGTCGAGGCGAACATCATCAACGAGCTCAAGTACCAGAGTTCGTTGGAACTCGACGGTCCGACCTTCGACACAGTGCGCGACATCCCACTCGCCAGCGAGATCATCGTGCACGCCCGGCAGGATCTCGTCCGCCGCCTCGATACCTACCAGTACAATAGACCCGAGCTCTTCCAGCGGGTCGCCGAAGTGATCAGCAAGAGCTTCATGCCGATCATCAAACGCCACGCCATTTCCGGCCTGGCGGCGGTCAACTCCCAAGACGAGGTTTTTGACCAACCAGAAGCCCTTACGATGCTCATCGATATCTTCAGCGAACGCGGCTACCACGCCAGCGTCGACAAACGCCTCAAGCGTATCCCCACCGACTTCGATCTTGAAACCGGCAAGATCAACTGCCGTGAGGATTGGGTCTACCGCATCCGGATCCAGTTCGAGGGGTCCGAGATCCGGCGGGGTTGAAGCTCGCTCCGCTATTTAGGGATCACCCGCGTCGACCGGCTTCACCCGCAGAGCCCGCGCCACTTTTAACTCCCCCCAACCGCCACCGACCATTCTCCGCGCTCCCGACTCGCGACCTGTGGTGAAAACATCCCGCAAGACGGCAAACACCGATTCGACGAACGACTCCCGGCCAACCACTAGGCCATCGCTAAAGTAGCGCACCCGGCAACGCAGCAGCTGAGCCAGCGAGAGTTTGCCACCGGCCGCCCACACTTTCGCGACCTCAGCCCGCGAGAGACCTGCACGCGCCGCGTGTTCCTCGCCGATCCCAAACAGAACCTTACGGTAACGCGGTCCGACATCGCCCCAGTGCGCATTCTCTTTCAGGCTAGCGAGAGCGGCTGAGATGCCACGGCGGGCGGATCTATCACCAGCCACAGCCTCACCATAACCACACCAGCGATAGTCTTTCGGGTCCTCGGCCAGCCCGGCTCTAACACAATTTAAATCGATGTAGGCCGCAACCTTCAGGAGCGAGTTCCAATGCCCCTCAACGATCACACTCTTGAATCGCGACTCCCACAGGACGCCGGTTCTCTCATGCTTGGCATTGAACCAGAGCGTGAACTTCTGCTTCAGGGTCTTCATGAACTCGGAAAGATCCCACATGCGCTTCAGGAACCTCGCCTGCAGACGCTCAAGCACTTCACCACCCATCCGCTTAGCTTCCGCAAACTCCCACTCGATCGCGATCATCGCATCGGCCGAGTAGAGCTTCCTGCAGCGGTCTAAAATCTCATCATCCGTTGGGGCAACCTCTGGTTGCGGCGGCACTTCGAGCAGGACGTGGAAGTGGTTCGAGAGAATCGTCCAAGTAAGCACCCTGACCCCTGAAAAGGCCTCCACCTGCCGCATAATTTTCCCGAACACATCCCGTTCATGAACCCCAAAAACAAAATTCCGATCCACGACCCTACTCAAGCAGTGATAGTAAGAACCAGACGAAACAGCAGGCAAAATCAAACGACGACGAGGCATAGTTTAAAACTACATATCTCCTGTATTTATGTCAACTAGATTTGCCCTAATTGGGATGGCTTGGATCGACCTGAGCTTTCGGTGGCGCAGGAAGTAGGCGTATCCTCACGTCCATGCACGAGATAGAGGTTCTGCGGGTTGGTCTACGGATCTTCGAAACCGTCGTCTAAGCCTTCGTCTTTCGCCGGGCGGGTCGCGGCTCCAGCGGACGGCTCGGCTCCTGTTTCCACTGGCGCGTCCTTTCCGGTTAACTCCACTTGAAATTGCTTCTCGGTCAAAATCTCGGTGGAACCATCGACCCGGATCACGGCACGCTTATCTTTGACCGGCTTCGGCGATGAGAGGAGTATGCCACTCTCGGACGATTTGTTGTATCCGGTGTAATACTGGAACGGAACCTTCCGGCCTTTTTCCAAATCGCCAGCGCACATGAGTTCATCGCGATGCAGGTAGCGCGGCGTCAGGTCTTTGAGCTCGCGCGGGAATAGGCCGCCGTTGCGGGTAGAGTAACTGCGGATAGCCTGCTCGATCGCCTTACCCGCTTTGAGATCTTCGTTGAGTTCTGCCATGCCAGTGCGCTCTGGCACCTTCGCCTTGGCGATGGTCTTGGACGGTTCGAGATCCGGCTGGTTCGTGAAGCTCCACACCCCACCAGCGATCAGAGCGAGGAAAAGCGCGAATATTCCGTAGCCGATGACCAAACTGGTAAGCGCTATGCCACTTCCCTTCTGCCTCGGGTCACGGGCGATCTGACCACGGGAGATGTGAGCGAGAATGATCCCGATCGGGATCGCACCGATCAGCGTGACGATGAGACTAGCGATCGCAAGCCCGGAGGTCATCTGCGGCTCATAGTGTGGCTGGCCAGGGTAACCGACGCCCCGAGAAGGCACCGCGCGCGCAGGCGCTAGGTGTGGTTGCGGAGCTACCGCTACACGTGGAGCTGGAGCCGAACGGATCGCCGGTGCAGGTGCAGGTGCAGGTGCAGGTGCAGGTGTAGGTGCCACTGGTGCAGGTGCCACTGGTGCAGGCGGGGCGACCGGTTTGGGAGGGGCCACCGGAGCTGGTGTGTGGGGCGCAGTTTCCTCCACAGTTTTCACCTGCGCCTGCTGCGGCACCACTAACTCAAGGCCACAATGCGGGCAACTGCTAGCCTGCCCGACCCAATCAAGATCGGCGTCGATGACTCCATTGCATGACTCACATAAAAATTCCATAGCGGCTGCTCTGCTCCAGTTAAACTGGATAGGTCAGCAACCGCATTGTCAATTCATTCTCGCCCGGGCGTCATTTGCCTTCGGTCGCCTCACTCACCGATAACTTCCCGACTAAGTTTGCGGGCTGGACAGCCTTTTCCGACACCATGCGGAAGCATCGTGCCGTCCAGATACGAACCTCGTCCGGATCTAAGTCGAGGCGCTCCTGCCGGCTCATCAATGTTTCCACGTCGGTTTTAAAGTAGTTTATTGTACGAGCCGCTACCGTAGCCGATGCCACCCCTTGCTGGCCTCCAATCGTCCACATTGTAAGTTGGCAGGAACCAGTCGTTCGACTCGGTCACGCCGTCGTAATCTGGGATCTTGATCCACCTTGAAACAGAGGTGTCCAGCACACGGTCGATCAGCGTGCCCCGAAAAGTTTCCGCACGACAGCGCCACGACCGAAAGCACGGCAGCCAGCACAACACGATAAATCATCGCATCGAGCCTACCAACACAGGCAAAGTGCAGCACCCCCAAGTTCAAGTTCACCCGCCCTTCGGCAGTTGCTTCCCTTTCGGGTCCGGTCTAAGATAGCCAACTCTCCACAAAAAATTAGTTTCCCTTAACAAAAACGCACCATGGTCATCGCCTCATTTCTACTGATTTTCGCAGTCGTCGTATTCCGACTGGTTGCCGGGATTGCTGGCGGGGTAGAGTTCTCGAACTTCTCTCCGATGGCCGCCATCGTCCTCTGTGGGGCTGCATTTCTACCGAAAAAATACGCTATCGCCGCGCCGCTGGCAGCGATGTTGATCACCGACATCGTGCTCAACGTCTATCACGGCGCTGCGCCAGTCGCTTCATGGATGCTATTCACCTACGCGGCCTACGCAGCGATCTTCTACATCGGCTTCCAACTGCGCACGCGTGAATCGCGCGGCAGCTACCAGTGGAAGCTCTTCGGTGGCGCGGTCGCCGGCACCTTCCTCTTCTACTTGCTCAGCAACACCGGCGCCTGGCTCTCCAGCCCCGCCTACGCTAAAACCCTCACCGGCTGGTTCCAATCACAGACCGTCGGCACGCCCGGTTTCCCAGCGTCCTACCTGTTCCTGCGAAACTCCCTCGTCGGCGACCTGTTCTTCACCGGCGTGTTTGTGGCCTGCTTCGCTCTCGCCTCGAAGCCCGCTCCCGCCGCGCAGCCAGACCTCGCCACTTCTCACTAACACTCATTTAAAAAGTTCTACATGACCACCGCTGCCGACCCATCGACAGGAACCAACTTCGCCGATGCGGAGATTAACAAGCAACTGAGCTCCGAGGAGAAGATCCAATTCCTGCGCCTGATGCACCGCATCCGGCAGTTCGAACAAGTATCGCTCACGAACTACAAAGACGGCAAGATCGGCGGCTTTCTCCACCTATACGTCGGCCAGGAGTCGGTTGCCGTCGGCACCTGCTCGCTGATGGGCGACAACGATCACATCATCACCGCCTACCGCGACCACGGCCACGCGCTCGCCGTCGGCATGGGCATGAACGAGTGCATGGCTGAGCTCTTCGGCAAGGCCACCGGCTGCTCGAAAGGCAAAGGTGGTTCGATGCACTTCTTCGCGCCAGACAAGAACTACTGGGGCGGTCACGGCATCGTCGCCGGCCAGACCCCGCTCGGTGCAGGCATCGCTTACGGGCTTAAATACAAGGGTCTCACCGGCTGTTGCATGACTTACATGGGTGACGGCGCAGTCAACCAGGGCTGCTACCACGAGGCGCTCAACCTCGCCGAGCTCTGGGATCTTCCCGTCATCTACATCATCGAGAACAACGGTTATTCGATGGGCACCAGCCAAAAGCGCTCGTCCGCATTCGAGGGCAGCCTCGCCCAGCGCGCCGAGGGTTACGGCATCGAGTGGGACACCGCCAACGGCGAGAGTATCTATGAGGTGCGCGCCAAGACACAGATCGCCATCGACCGCGCACATAAGGAGTCGCGCCCGACCATTCTCGAGATCGCTACCTACCGCCACTACGGTCACTCGATCGCTGATGCGAACGAGAAGGTCTACCGGACGCCCGAGGAGATTCAAAAATATAAAGAACTGCACGATCCACTCCTCGTCTGGAAGAATGTCTTAATCGGCGAAGGCCTCATCGACGCGGAGGCGGACAAGCAGATGAAGAAGGAGGCCAACAAGGAAGCCAAGGAAGCTGTCAAGTTCGCCGAAGAGAGCCCTTTCCCAGAAACTTCCGACATCTTCGACGACGTCTACGCCAACATTGGCGAGACCGGAAAACACTTCTTCAACGACTAGATTTCCTAACACTCTACTAAAAATGCCACTCATCACCTACCGCGACGCCATCAATCAGGCACTCGACGAAGAGATCCAACGCGACGAGAACGTCGTCATCATCGGCGAGGAAGTCGCCGAGTACAACGGTGCCTACAAAGTCACCAAAGGCCTGTGGGCCAAACACGGCGACAAGCGCGTCGTCGACGCCCCGATTTCCGAAGCCGGCTTCATCGGATTGGGCATCGGCGCCTCCATGATGGGCGTGCGCCCCGTAATGGAACTTATGTTCTGGTCCTTCGCCTACGTCGCCATGGATCAGTTGATCAACAACGCCGCCTGCGTGCGCTACATGTCCGGCGGAAAAAT
>JBLHKE010000092.1:0-15731 GCA_047619485.1 Verrucomicrobiales bacterium
TCTTTCGCCTCGCCCATCTCCGGGCACGCCTTGAGCTGGCCGTCCAACTCGAAGGTCCACGAATGATATGGGCAGAGGAACAGCCGCGTGTGCCCGCGATCTTCAGCACCATCGCGAAACTCCGCCGGCCCGTGACCATCGTGACCAAACCCGGGCGGCATGATGTCCATCCCACGGTGTGGACAGGAGCGCGACATCACTCGCACTTCGCCGGATTTGTCGCGCACCACAATCAATGGTTCGCCCAGGAAGTCCAAATTGACAAAGTCGCCGATGAGCGGGATTTGCGAGACATGCGCCACCGCCGTCCAACCGGGGCGAAACAGGTGCTCGCATTCCCATGCAAAGAACTCTTCCGAGGCATACGCCTCGCGTGGAAGTGTCGTCGCGTCTTCAAGCGGCAGGTTCGCAATTCGCTCGATCTCTTCGAGAATTTCATCGAGCGAGAGCGATAACCTGCTCTGCTTAAAGACTCCCGAGTACGCCTGGTTGATACGCAAGTTCACCTCGGTTGCATGGCGTACTTGGTTCTCGTCGATGATGGGCATGGCGGTGTTACTTCTATTTGCTTTCGTAATATCGATAGAGCATGCGCCATGCCAGATCAGGGGGAGATGGATTGCTATCGCGAAAACCTTCTTCGTCTTCCCCAGTTGGCACCCGACCTGCTCTGGACGAGGAACCGCCCATTGTGAAAATCAACGCCTACGCCTCCCCATCCGCCGGCTCCAAATTCGAGCCGATCGAATTCGAACTCGGTGAACTCGCCCACGACGAAGTCGATATCGCCGTCGAATCCTGCGGCATCTGCCACAGCGATCTCAGCATGGTCAACAACGACTGGGAACTGAGCGCCTACCCGTTTGTGGGTGGCCATGAAGTTGTCGGGAAGATCCTGACAAAGGGGGAAAACGTCGGCCTGCTGGAGGTAGGTCAGCGCGTCGGGCTCGGCTGGTACTCGCGCAGTTGTGGCGTCTGCCAGCCATGCCTGAACGGCGATCAGAACCTCTGCGTCGTCGCGGAGGCCACGATCGTCCAGCGCCACGGTGGTTTCGCCGACAAGGTTCGGGCACAATCGCTCTGGTGCACGCCGATCCCCGATGCGCTCGACCCCGCCATCGTCGGCCCCTTGTTCTGCGGCGGCATCACCGTTTTCAACCCGATCGTGCAGAACGCCATCACCGCCACAGATCACGTCGCCGTGGTGGGGATCGGTGGCCTCGGCCACCTCGCGTTGCAGTTCCTCGCCGCGTGGGGATGCGAGGTCACCGCGATCACCACCAGCGAATCAAAAGCTGCCGAGGCGAAACAGCTTGGAGCAGATAACGTCCTAATCACCAAGGGTATCGGTGCTATGAAGGCCGCTGTCGGAAGTTTCCGTATGATCCTCGTAACGGTCAATGTCGAGCTCGATTGGGATCTCTACATCAGCCTGTTAGCCAGGCGGGGCACCCTTCATATTGTCGGCGCACTGCCATTTGTTAGCACGGGGGCTTTGCCGCTGATCGAGCAGCAGAAATCTATCACTGGCAGCCCACTCGGCAGTCCCGGGCTGGTGAACACGATGATGGAATTTTGCGCCCGCAAGAACATCGCGCCCGTGACGCAGTCGTTCCCGATGGGCGAGATTAATGAGGCCTTCGACGAACTGAAAGCTGGCAACGCGCGCTACCGCCTTGTTTTGACCAATGACGTTTGATCCTCGCAACGCATGAAATGGCTACTACTACTCGCGTCGATCACCTTTGAAGTCGGTGGCACCACGATGTTGAAGTTCGCTGGTCGCGGTGGTGAGCATGCCTGGAAATGGGGCGTCGGGGTGGTGCTCTCGTACATCGTCTGCTTCGTCGCGCTGGGTGTGGCGATGCGCCTGTTTCCGCTTGGCGTGCTCTACGGCCTGTGGGCCGGAGGTGGCGTGATGATGGTCGCCACTATCGGTGTGCTGTATTTCGATGACGAGATCAGCGTGCTAAAAGTCGTGTCTTTCGTCCTGATCGTAGTGGGCATTGTCGGCCTGAATTTCAGCGGTGTCTCAAACTAGTCAGCACCGAGACAATGGGAAACCCAAAAAAGTGATACTATGGCCCGTGGTTGGCACGAAGCTTGTGACATTCTACATGTGAGGTTGCAACGTTATTTCTTATAACAGGATCAGCCACTTTCATCCGGCTATCTGGCTGGCGCGTCGTTTCCGGGGGGGGCGGCGCGCCAGCTTTTTTACCCTTGGCAGTTAGGTGAACGAATAGCTCACTCCGCCCACACGCTCCCCAGTCGCGGGGTGTCCATGCGGTAGTCGCTATAGTGACCCTCGTAGAGGTCTGCGCCGAGATTCCTCGATCGCGTGATCGCTTCGGATGGGTCGATGTCGACGTCGCCGCGTTTGTTGCCGATGCCTTGGACGACACCTACGAATTCGCAATGGGTGTAACGGGTGAATTCTTGGATCGAGTGGATGATCCCCATCGGCGCGGCGGGGTAGGTTTCTTCCGAGCTGATCAGCAGGCCGAGGCGTTTGTTGGCCATGCGCCTGGAGTTTTGCTCACTCTCAGTGCATGAGGCGGCGTAGTAACAGAAACTGCGATCGAAGAATGTTTTAAGCTGGCCGCTCATGCCGTACCAGTAGAGTGGCGTGGAGAATATGACCCCGTCCGCCGGTAGGTATTTCTCTAGGAAGAGTTCTTTGTAGCGATCGTCTAGTGAGCACTGGTGATCTGCACCACGGCACAGGCGGCAGTCGCGTAGGAAGTGTTTCAGATAGTCATCGACGTAGGCTAGCTCGGCCTGGTGGCCTGCCTCCAGGGCGCCTTCGAGCGCGGCGGCAGCCATCCGGTAGGAGTTGCCGTCACGCCGCGGGCTGGAACTGAGGATCAGCGTCTTCTTCATATCAGATTTCGTCTTCAACGATTTCATCGAGTGGCACGTGGACGATGGCGTTGGTGTAGTTGCTCATGACTTTGATCGAGACGCCTAGGATGACTTCTAGAACCTGCTGTGCCTGCCAACCGGCAGCCAGAAAGGCGCTTGTCATGGCGTCCGAAACCCTGCCACGCTCGCGGACAACCTGGCGGGTGAAAATGCGCAGTGCTTCGTGCATCGGATCGGAAAGTGGCATGCCTGCTCGTAGGGCGTCGATGTCTTCTGGGGGAACTCCAGCGTCACGCGCCAGCTTGTTGTTCCACGGGATTCAGTAGGTGCAGCGATGTTCGACATTGATTGTCTGGTAGACGATCTGCCGCTCGGTCGGGCTAAAGGAGGTGCAGTCGAAAAGATCCCACAGGGTGCCGTAGGCTTCCAAGAGCGCAGGCGCGGTGGCCATGGTGCGCTCGAGGTTGGGAATCGTTCCGAATGACTTCTCTACCTGTGCCAACATTAGCACAGCTGCTCCCGGGGCGCTGTCTGGATCGTGGAGTGGAAAGCTTGGGTGCATCATCTAGATAAATGTTAGTTTCTCACGACGCGCTTCGTCTCTTACCGGGTAGAACTCTTTCTCCCATTCCATGGTTTTCTGTTTTAGGTAGATGTCTTTCATCTCGCCGAGGACTTCTTCAGTGAGAGGGTCTTCGTCGAAGGCCTCGATGGCGTGGAGCAGGGTTCCTGGTAGGAACTCGACGCCGTCGGCCTTGAGTTGTTTGCGGGTGCAGCCGTAGAGGTTGTCGTTGAGAGGCTGTCCGGGATCCAGCTCCTGTTCGATGCCGTCGAGTCCGGCGGCGAGGTGGAAGGCTGCGGCGAGGTACGGATTGACACTCATATCGGGAGCGCGATTCTCGACACAGTAGCGGTTCGATGGAATACGCAGCATGGCCGAGCGGTTGTTCTGGCCGTAGGCGACGAGCACGGGCGCCCAGCTGACATCTGCCATCTCACCTTGGGCGATGAACCCTTGATAGCTATTGTAAGTCGGGCTGGTGAGCGCGGTGAGCGCACCGGAATGCTTGAGTAGTCCGGCGGAAAAGTGGTAGGCGAGTTTCGAGATGTCCATGCCATACTTTTCGACGAAGTCGTTCGAGCCGGACTCTGGAGCAAACCTGTTCTCGCCTGTCTCGATGTCTTCCAACGACATGTTGAAGTGGCAGCCGGAGCGGAAGTCATCCTGGAATGGCTTGGGCATGAAGCTCGCAACGCAGCCCATCGATTTGGCGACCTGTTTCGCCATCAGCCGGAAAAATACAAGGCGATCGGACATTGTCAGGGCATCGCTGTAGTCGAAGTCGAACTCGTATTGACCATGTCCGCCCTCTTGATCGAAGGAGTAGACGCCGTAGCCGAGTTGATCGAGATAGCGAACCATCGGGGAGAGGAAATCGATGGAGTCGAGCGTGAGGTTGACGTCGTAAGCCGGGCAGAGTCCGCGGTATTTGTGGGTATGAAGGGTGTCGAGCTGCTCGTTGTCTTTGAAGACGTAGAACTCGGGTTCGACGCCGAGGTTGAACTTGAGGCCGAGGTCTGCTGCGCGTTCAAGCTGGCGCTTGAGGATCTGGCGGCTGTCGTTGGCGTAGGGTGCGCCGTGGTAATAGAGGTCACCGAAAAAATAGGCGAAGCGCGTGTCCCACGGACAGATGATCGCCGTGTCGAGATCTGGCACGGCGGCGCACTCGTCTTCCTGCGGTCCGACCAAGCCCATGCCTTCCATGGCGCCGACTGTGAATAGCTCTGAGCCCGCAGCCATTTTTCTGAGGGCGCCGATCGGATTGACTTTCGCCTTGGGGACGCCGTGCACATCGACATAGGTGGAGAGGAGAAACTCGACCCCGGCGGTTTTTAATCTCTCTTCGGTGGCGGCGAGCGTGGCCGGATCTGGAGCGAAGCCTTCTGGTACGGCGAAAGTTGGGGTATTCATGGGAGGGGTGGTTGCTCGACTTTTGCGGCGGTTAGGATTTCGGCGAGAGCGTCACCCATCTGATTGAAGAGTTGCTCCCCTGCTTCAGCGGTCCCCTCGGTCGGGTTGCCTGTCAGGCCTTGGAGACTGGTCTGCGCGACTGGGTAGGAGAAGCATTTCCCGACGGTGCGGTCCGGGTCGTCCTCTGCCTTCGACATGTCAACCATGTCTGGTGCGAGATGGAGCATCAGGTCGGTCTCGGCTTTGTTGGCGTGCAGGTCTTCGGCGTCGCTGATGAAGTAGTTCCAAATCTCGTCGCTGAGTTGGAAGGTGTTGCGGTGGCCGATTTGAAACTCGCCGAGGAAGTCGGTGCGGATTTTATCAATGGCGACGCGCAAGGAAGCGTCGTTGCCGAAGTGGGAGTTCACCAGCAGGAGTTTTTTCCAACCGGTGCGCTTCGCCCAATCGGCGAGCTCCCATATCGTCTTGATGAAGGTTTCGTGGCTGAGCGAAAACGTGCCTGGCCACTTGTCGGTGTGCCCGACGGAGACCGTGTAGCTCAGCGCTGGCAGCAGCTGGACATTGGCTTTCTCGCAGGCGTAGGCGCAGATGTTTTCTGCGATGACTGTGTCGGTGTTGATCGGCAAGTGCCCACCGTGTTGCTCGGTGGCGCCGCAGGGCAAGACGAGCATGTCTTGGCCGTCGGCGAGCAAATCGGCCACCGCTGGCCATGGTAGTTGGTCGAGTCTAGTCCACATCGTCACCGACTCTGGTCATGCGAAGCATCGGCAAGACATCTTCTTCGTCCCCCTCACTGTGCGGGTGGATGAGTTCCTCGAGACGGGCTTTGGCAGAGAGAAATTCTGGGGAGAGAAACTGTTTCTGGGTGCGCGGCTGAGGTACGGAGACTTCCATCTGCTCGGCGACACGACCCGGATTGCGATCGAGGACGAGCACGCGGTCGGAGAGGTAGACTGCCTCGTCGAGGTCGTGGGTGATGAACAGGATGGTGATGTCTACTTGGCGCCAGATCTGTAGCAGATACGATTGCATCTGCGCGCGCGTCTGGGCATCCAGCGCTCCGAAGGGTTCGTCCATGAGAAGGATTTTCGGCTGATTGGCGAGTGCACGGGCGATGGCGACGCGCTGTTTCATCCCGCCGGAGAGCTGGTGTGGGTAGACCTCTGCGGAGTCGGCAAGCCCTACGAGATCGATCCACTGCATCGCCTCCGACTCGGCGGTGGTTTCGCTATGGCCGGTCATGCGCAGTCCGAACATGACGTTCTTCTTAACCGTGAGCCATGGGAAGAGCGTGTAGCCTTGGAAGACCATACCGCGATCTGGGCCGGGTCCGGAGACGGGCCTGCCCTCGACCAAAACTTCGCCGGCGGTGGCGGTTTCGAGACCTGCGAGAATGCGGATGAGTGTGGATTTACCACATCCGGACGCGCCGATGACGCAGGTGAACTCGCGCCGGTGAACCTCGAAATCCACGTCTTTGAGCGCGGTCACCTCCCCTTGGGGGGTGGCGAAGACCTTGCTCAGATCACGAACACCGAGCGCGATCGGGCGCTCTTTCAGCCGCACAAATCGATCTGCCACCTCTGGCGATTGCTGGGTGTAGGGCGGAAGTTCTAGTGTGGAAGTGGTCATCTACGGAGCGGTCCCAGCGGCGATGGCTGGTGTTTTTCGCCCGAACCCGGGACGACGGATTCGTGTGATGGCGCGGTTCACGGCACGCGCACTGGGACGAGCACCGTCCTCTGAGTAGGGGAAGATGACACCGCGAAACCAGCTAAGGAATTGGTCGGTGAGGAAGCCGGTCAGGCCGATGAGGAGGATGATCGGGTAGACGTGGTCAAATTGGAATCGGCGTCCCTGCGTGTCGATGAGTTCCGTGAGGCCAGCTTTGACACCGAGCAGTTCTGCAATAACCAGCCATGTCCAAGCCCAACCGAGGAGGATACGCAGGTCGTTGTAAAGGCTCGGTAAAATGCCGGGGATCACGACTTTGGTCACCAGTCGCTTCCGATCAGCGCCGAGTGTCTGCGCGGCATCGAGCAGCGCCGGATCGAGAGTCCGTGTCGTATTGGCGACCATCAAAATTAGCTGTGGGAGTGTGCCGACGAACACGAGTGCGACTTTAGGCGAATCGTAGATGCCGAACAACGCGATCAACACCGTGCCGAAGGCTGGCGCCGGCATGTAACGGAAGAAATCGACGAACGGTTCGATCAGGTGTGAGAAGAACGGGAAGGTTCCACACAGCAGGGCGACAGGGATGCCGACGAGGCAGACGAGGAAGAAGCCTGCGATGATAGTACGCAACGAGACACCGTAGCGCGACCAAATATCGAGATCACCGAGCTTCGAATTGCCGCTGAAGTCCTCCTTGGCTCGCAAGAAAACCTCGTGTGGTGCGGGGAGGTAGACCGGGCGCTTCACCTTGCGTTCGCCCTGAGGGATTAGCTTCTGAAGCGGTTGTGAGTAAAAATTGCTCGAGTCGTAGGTCTCCGAAACGGAGGCGAGGCTGGTCCAATTTTTCTCGATGATTTCTAGGTTCTCTTTGCCCAGTGCGCCGCGGATCTCGCCAGCTGCGATCTTGCGCCAGATGTCGTAGAACGCCGCATAGTCTTTCTCTTGTCCTTCGGCGACCCAGCCTTCCTTCAAGGCAAGTGGATAGAGTCCACGCAGGATGCGCTTGTTAGCGCGGCGGGTGCTAGCGCCTTCGGAGTTTGGAACATCGGTGGCCTTCGCGTTGTCATCGCGAACCGCCTGCCGAAAGGCCGCGAAGCGACTGCTCTCCATCTGGTCGCCGGTGACGTAGACGCTCGGGAAATCGATCGAATCAGCATCCGAGGTGAGCGTAATACTCAGCTCAGATTTCCAGATCGGCAGGTAGACGATGAGCGCCCACAGGGCCAGCGGCAGGAGGAACGAGCACGCCAGCAGCAGCCGAGAACGCCGGTTCGACAGTGGTCGTCCAACTGCGAACCATGGCTCTTTGCTACGTGGCGGCATCACTAGTCACTTCTCCAGTGGCTCGAACTCCTACTTCTTTGAGGCTGCGTATTCCTTGGTGAGGCTCGGGTCGAGGTAGGTCTTGAAGTCGACCGGCTTCTCGTAGACTTCGAACTTCACGTTGAAGTCGTCCGAGTACTTGGTAGAGCCGTAGATCGACTCGAGGCCGTCGGCTTCACCCCAGATCTTTAGCGCCTCGTCGAGCGACAAAATGTAGGTGCCGTCGAGGAATGGTTCGTACTCGTCCGGGCTGAGTTTCACACGTGCAGAGAGGATGGCGAGCACCTCGTCGGTCTTGTCTTCGTCCTTGATGAAGTCGACCACGCGATACCAAACAGAGACCACCTTCGCCCAGTCGGCGCGGCGCGCTTTGTAGCTCTCGGGGCTGACAAACAAGCAATCGTAAATCAGGCCGGGTGAGTCTTTGGACGAGTAAATCGGCTTTGACCCCGGAACCTGCTTGAGCGCGGTGCCGGAACTTGGCTGCCAGGCACAGATGGCGGAGATCTCGTCAGATTTCAGAACCTGTGGCGTGTCG
Organism: Verrucomicrobiales bacterium; assembly: GCA_047619485.1. Lineage (GTDB taxonomy): Bacteria > Verrucomicrobiota > Verrucomicrobiia > Verrucomicrobiales > DEV007 > JBLHKE01. The sequence goes on from JBLHKE010000092.1 coordinate 8,376, forward strand.
TTGGTCGGCGTGTTGACGATCTCGATGTCTGAAGCAGCCATTCCTGCGTCAGCGAGACCTTTGAGGACGAGCAAGTGTGGCACGAAACCCTCTTCGAGCGCGACTTTCTTGCCTTTGAGATCGGCGAGTGTATTCAAGCCCTCCTTGGCGATGAGCATGTCGTTGCCGTTGGAGTAGTCATTGATCAACACGCAGATCGAGGGCTTCGCGGTGGCGCCGGTCACGAGCGCGTCGCCATTGGTCATGCTACAGGCGTCAAGTTTGCCCGCGCCGTAGGCTTCCATCGATGCGACGTAATCCATCCACTCGAACTGGATCTCGACGCCAGCCTCTTTGAACCAGCCCTTCTTGATCGCGATCTCCCAAGCGACCCAGCCAGGCCAGTCGCTGTAGGCGATTTTGAGCGGTGTTTTGGCAGGCGTCGGATCTGCCTTTGGTATTGGAGCAGGTTCGGGTTTTGGTTCCGGTTTTGCTGCCTCAGTGGTCTTCGGGGCAGGGGATGGTTCGCTAGCCGGAGTCTCTGTGGTATCAGGCTCCGGATCAGAACCGCCGCAGGAAGCTAGCCAGACGGTGAGGATACTTGCTGAGAGGGCTAGGACGATTCTCTTGATAGTATGGTTGGTTTTTTTCATGCTGATTGGGGTCGGTAATACTTTTTTGGGATTGGGTAATCCCCTATAGAGCAACTTCGGTGCCAAGACGTGGCACCTACGAATCTGAGCGGTTTTATCTTGAGACCCTGGAGATGAACGACGGCCTCTTCATTGGGTTGCGAGGAAACGCCATGCGCGATTCAAGAACGGCTTTCGCATTGGTCACCGCATCCGTTTCCCTGTTCCTCATTTCTCAGATCCCGGAAGAATGGTATTCCCGGCTGGGGAAATTCTATCGCCAGCGTGTGGATGGAACCTTGATGAAGAACGCTAATATCAAGGGCGAGAGGCAGATAGCCCGACTTTCGGGATTCGGGGTATATTTTGATCGCGGATCCCTATTTTGTATGGTTCTCGATCTCGAGTCTTCACTACAATGAAGAGTTAAGTGTCAGACACTAAACAAAAGAGATCGACCTGCTAAAATACTGAAATGAGACGATTACGATCTGCGCTACTGGGCGATGCTCCGAAAGCTAACTGCTACCATGTGGTTTCCCGCGTGGTGAACCGAGGGCTGGTTTTTGGGGATGTTGAGAAGGAGCGGTTCTTGAAGATTGTGCGTAAGCAGCTCGGGTTCAGTGGGCTGGAGTTGCTTTCTTGGTGTGTGATGGGGAATCATTTCCATCTCCTGCTGCGGGTGCCGGACAAGGAGACTGCTTTGGCCGGGTGGACTGAGGAGGATTTCATTAGCCGGCTTGGGGTACTTTCTGAAGAGAAATACACCCACGAGCTACTTGGGAATGTGAAGATGTGGCAAGGGAATGGCTGCGAGCGTCTGGTGACGGAGCTGGCTGGACGGGTGCGGAATCGTCTGTTCGATCTGTCTTCGTTTATGAAGGAGGTGAAGCAGAAATTTTCTGCTTGGTTCAACCTGACTCACGGGCGGACGGGCACGCTCTGGGAGGATCGGTTTCGGAGTGTTTTGGTCGAAGGGACTGGCGGTTATTCTGCGGACGGCCTGAGCGGGCTGCTGGCAGTGGCGGCTTACATTGATTTGAATTCAGTGCGGGCTGGTATCGTGGATGATCCGAAGGACTATCGTTGGTGCAGCTATGCGGCGGCTGTGGCGGGGGATAAGGCGGCGCGATCGGGAATTGGAGTGTGCTTTGGGGTGGCCAAGAAGGTGTCTTGGCGTTCCGTTGGAGCGGGGTATCGGAAGCTGCTTTTTGGTGCTGGGGTGGAAGAAATCGGTGGGGTGACACCGGATGGCAAAACGCGATCGCGGCGTGGATTTACGCAGAAGGAGATCGAGGCGGTATGGAAGGCGGGCGGCAAGTTGACCTTGGCGCAGGTGCTACGTTGCCGTGTGACCTATTTTACCGAAGGAATCGCGCTCGGTGGACAAGGGTTTCTAAGATCTTGGGGTGGGGGTAATGAGACGCTTCGTCGAACGGCGAATAGTGTTAGTGGTGCAGATTTGAGTGGTCTGATGTTCCTTGGCTCGAAAAAGGAAGATGCTATTCAGGCACCGGTGTGATTTCTGGTATTTGGGAGGTTGGAGATGGCATTTTTGGGTTTATCGGCAAGAGTGCCGAATTGCTAGGAGCCTGTCGGACTTAGGTTTTTAACGCGCTCACAGTGCGCTATTTGGAAAAGTGAAATTGGAAAGAAGCGAATACGGGCTCCTGAGGGTGTTAGTAGATGTTAGGATCGATATCTCGGTCTAAGTCCGACAGCCTCCTTGGAATTTGCTTTTTGCGTGGGGCGCTTGAGGGCGCCGTTGAAGGGATCGGAGATGGGAAAAAGGGGGGATGACATCGGCACGCCCCTCACTTTGCTCGGCACCACTCAAATCGGCGGCGATGGCGACGCCACGGTTCTCATCTCATGCACTCGGAGAGACGCCTCTCCCATCCTTTCCTGGCGGCAATCCTTTGCCACTGGCGCCGGACGGGTTAAAGGAAGTGATGAATGAATCCCGTTGGTCGGTCTATATCATCCGCTGTGGCGACGGCTCGCTCTACACGGGGATCGCAACTGACGTGGAGAGGCGTTTCGGAGAGCACGTTTCTCAAGGGTCGAAGGCGGCAAAATATCTGCGCGGGCGGCTGCCGCTGGAGATTGTATATCGGAGGGAGATCGGCAGCCGCTCCGAGGCGAGCAAGGAAGAGCTGAGGATCAAGCGGATGGGGGTGAAGGGAAAGATGAGCCTTGTGGATGGCGGTTGATTGCGGCGAGCCCGCTGACCCACTTTTCCGGGATGCCGTTGGCGGCGGCGAGGAGTGCGCCGAGGACGGCTCCACGGCGGCAGTTGTCGCCACACCAGTGACATCAACCAATAGCTCAAAAACCATCACCTTCCCCGGGCTCACGTCCTCGTCAAAGCCTAGGTGCATGGCTTCGACGGCAGCCCAATTTTAGAAACAAATGTTTTCATTTCGATTCGGATCTTGCCGGTTCAGCCGGGTGATCGACGAGAGCCGCACGTCCTTCATAAGGGTGAGCCAATATATGCCGGTCGAGGCGCTCGGATTTCAGCGATCGAGCCACGCTTGCATCGAACGCGTCACCAGATCGGCGGCATCCTGTTGCACGAAATGCCCGGCGTTGGGAATCGTTACGAGGGTCAGGTCGCCATCCAACCAGCGCCAGGTATCGTTGAGCGCACTCGCTAGTAGAGCGGTATCGTCGAGGCCGTGGATGAGCAGCACGGGCACTTTGACTCTAACCGTAGGTTCACCCTGCGGTGCCTCGTAGGGTTCTTTCGGATAATTCTTCTTGTAGTAGTTGAGCATCGCTTCGAAATCTGAACGCTCGAAGGCATCGATGTATCGCTTCTTCGCCTCGGGGTCTTTTACCCAGAAAGTAAGTCCCTCGGCGCTCAGTCCTTTATGGGCATCTGGTTTTTGAAACTCGCGCGCATAGGCTGCATTTTTCTGCTGTTGTGGGTTGGTCGCCAGTTCCCTCGCAAGCCCGTGTGGGTGGGGGAGGTTGAGGACGATGAGCTTCTCCGTCAGGTCCGGCTTGGACATTGCAAAACTCCACGCAACCATCCCGCCCCAATCATGCCCACAGATGATCGCCTTTTTCTTTCCAGTTTTCTTCAGCACCGTTGCGACGTCTCTGACAAGGAGGGGCATCGCGTATTGATCGACCCCCTTGGGTTTGTCGCTGCGGTTGTATCCGCGCATGTCGATGGCGATGACGTGGCGGGTTTTAGAAAGGGAAGCCATCTGGTGGCGCCACGTGAACCAGAAATCGGGGAAGCCGTGGATCATGATCACTGGCAACCCTCCATTGTCTTCGCCTGCACTGACGTAGTGGATTTTGACCCCATCATTATCAGCGAAGTGGTGGGAGATCTCGAGTTCGCCGATGGTTTCCCGATCTTGCGCGCATGTTGTCGAGACTGAGACGAGGACTGCGAGAATGAATGACAGCTTGAACATGATTGTATCGTAGTTGGAATTGAGTCTTGGGCGAGTCAATACCCGAAAGGTTCGTTCCATCGATCTAGGTATCTTTGGATTGCTCCTCGTATGGTGCAATGGATCAGCCGCGGCATCATGCGGCCTTCCTGTGGTAGTAGTTTAACAGCCAACCAACTCGTCTACGCCTCCGCACGTCGGCGTCCAAGTCCGGTGGTGGCGGAGGTTCTGATAACAAGTAGCGCCGCGAGCCCTTCCCAGTGTGCCCTCAAGAATGTGGATCAACTCGGCTATCTATCACCTGCCGAGTATACGGCAGCAAATACCCACAGAAGAAACCAAACCCAAGCCGAATTCTCATAAGGGTAGGATCAACAGATGGGGGGCAATCCGCCGCGATCCGTCAGCTTTGAGGTTGTGCGTCGCGCAAAGCGTGGCACTTCTTATCGGGTGAAAGTCCCGTTGTAATAAAAGCTAGCTGGGGTGGGCAGAAGGGCGACGCGAGCATAGCACTCACCGCGGGAGAAGATTGCTCCCGGCCACAGTGCAATGCACCCTGCTTGCAATAGCGGCAGAAATCTGGTTCCCTGGATCAGATACTCAGTCAAATGCGTGTCTCTCTGAACAGGCCTGTGCGAGAAAATCTTAATATCCCAAGAAATCGATGAGATCGTCGTGGAAATCGCAAAACTTAAGAAGCTCGAGTTCCTACGGCTCTATTTCAATAACGACTGAGGTCCCCGGCTCCGGCCCGCCGGTCTGGTGGCCCTCAAGACGATGAGCGGTCTCAAGGAGATTCACCTAGACTTCCACGGAGGAGGCGCTTCCCCGGGGGTCGAGAAGCAGGTTCTTGAAACAATCGCAGCGGTTCGGGTCAAGACCGCTTCCGCGAGGTCTCAGAACAGCGACGACAAAGAGGCAGAATAACTGCGGTTGTGTCGCGAAGCTTGCATGGAACACCTAAGCAGGGTGGCGGTCACGGAAGGCTTCTTGGTGGTAAACATCCAAAAAGCCTTTTTCAGTTGCTCCCGGTGCGATTAGAGTCCCACACAAAGACCTACATTCATGAAAACGACCCTTACGCTGATTACCCCACTCATAACGGCCCTACAGATCCTGAGCGCATCTGCCGATCCATGGCCTTCCTGGCGCGGCGACGCCGAGGGCTCCGGCAGGACAGGCGAGACCGAATTGCCTACCAGTTGGGCACCGGACAAGAATGTGCGCTGGCGTGTCGATCTACCCGAGAGGGGAAATTCGACGCCGGTGATCAGCCGGGGAAATATTTTCGTCACCCAGGCGATTGATGCGGAAAAATTCCGCGGTTTGATGTGCTTCGACCGGACGAACGGTAAGCTGCTTTGGAAAAGGGGTGTGAGCTATGCCAAGGCCGAACGGACGCATCGCGACAATCCTTATTGCTCCGCCTCCCCCGCGACCGATGGTGTGCACGTGTTCGTCTCATACGGTTCCGCCGGGGTCGCCTGTTACGATTTCGCCGGCAAGGAAATCTGGACGCGCGACCTCGGGGTGGTCGACCACGAGTGGGGCAACTCCACTTCGCCGGTGTTGTGCGGCGATCTTTGCATCCAGTACCATGGTCCTGGAAAGGGGGCGGTGCTTGCCGCGCTTGACAAAAAATCTGGGAAGATCGTCTGGAAGCTGGAGGAGCCCGCTTGGCAGCCCGGAGAGCGCACTGATGGCTTTCGCGGCCGCAGCGGCCGTGGGGTGATTGGCAGTTTCAGCACCCCGATCATCGTCGAAGCTGACGGACGCAAGCAGCTTGTGATGTCATTTCCGATGGAGCTGCGCAGCTACGATCCGGCGACGGGCAAAGAACTGTGGCGCTGCGCCGGGTTGAACCCGCTCGTCTATACCTCGCCGGTGCATGACGGTGGGCTCATCGTGGCGATGGGCGGTTACTACGGCAACTCGATCGGCGTGAAGGTAGATGGGTCAGGCGACATCACCAAGACGGGGCGATTGTGGCAGGAAGTTCGCCACAAGGGAGGGATCGGTTCGGGTGTGGCAAAAGATGGGATGCTCTATTTTCAAGACAGCGGTGGTGTCGCCTACTGCATCGAAATGGAAACCGGAACGACACTCTGGGAGGAACGCCTGCCAGGCAAAGGCAAGTCCTGGGGCTCGTTTGTCCTCGCCGGCGACCTTATCTACACGCTAAGCCAGCCCGGTGATTCGGTGGTGTTTAGAGCAGACCCTGACAAGTTCGAAGTCGTCGCCCAGAGCGATCTGAAGGAGCATACCAATTCATCCATCGCCGTCTCCGAGGGCGAGCTCTTTATCCGTACCCACGAGGCACTCTGGTGCATCGGCGACGCTGCGAAAGATTAGATCTGTCCGACCGCCAGACCCCGATCAAGCAAGGTCGGCGCGTGTTCCCGGAGCACCCGGTTCTCCTCCTGCAGGCAATCTCATTCACCGCGTCCTTCCTCGGCTTCTGGCTGTGGCTCGGACTGGAGAAGACCGTATTTTTGACGGTCGTCATCTTCATCCACGAACCCGGGCACTGGCTCGGGATCTACCTGACGTTCCTCTCGGCCGCGCCCGACGAACCGCACCCCGAGTCAGAAGAACATGAGGTCGAGGCTGCCGAAGCCGCGAACGGGACGGGATAGGTCGTCTGTGAATCGAGGCTGGGAGGTCTTCTAAACCACTACCGGAGGGCGGCTTGAACGGCGTCGGAGTTCTTGGCACTACGCGATTGAATCAGACCTTTAGCCCAACTTGCGGGCGCAGTTCAAGCGAGCGAGCAATCGAAATCCCTCAATCCTTCGCGATCCGGCGGATGCGGATTTCTCGGAACTCGACCTTGCCGGTGAGGTGGTGCATCTGCAGGAGGATACTGCCCTTCTTGTCACCGTTCCCCGGATCGCGGCAGTCGGCCCCGGGCTTGCCATTGACCCAGGTCTGCAGGTGGTTGCCTACCGCGCGAATGCGCATCGAGACCCACTCGCCATCTTTCGCTGAAGACTTCGGCGCGCGCGCGCCTTCGATGTTTAGCGCGTAGATACTGCCGGTGGGATTGTTGTGGTCGCCGTGGTCGAGCTGCGCCTCGTAGCCGGGCGGAAATTCCTGCGATTTGTCGGCGTGTTCGGCGCAGCGGAAGTAGATGCCACTGTTGCCGCGGCGGCCGCCCGTGTCTGAGATACGCGCCTCCGCATACAGCTCGAAATCGTCAAACTTATCGAGCGAGGCTAGATAGCCCTGACCACCGTGGCCAGTAAGGATCCCATCGATGATTTTCCACTCGGGCTTGTGCTTGAACTTGTTCTCATACCATCCGTCGAGGTCGCTACCGTTGAACAGCTTGA
>JBLHKE010000093.1:0-15558 GCA_047619485.1 Verrucomicrobiales bacterium
AAAGCCGAGCTCGATCGCCTGCGCACACAATACGATGTTCCCGCGGACACGCGCCCGGTCGAACGCAAAAAGAAACAGCCCAAGCCGAAGAAAAAAAAAGCGGCCTAACTGAGAGCTTGTAATCCCGGAACCCTGAGCGACGAAGCCCTTCCATGATCCTGACCGACCACTCCATCCGCGATTTCATGAACGCTGGCGACATCGTCATCGAACCGTTCGACGCGGCCTGCCTTGGCACCAACTCCTATGATGTCCACCTCGGCAAAGCCCTTGCGACCTACAAGGACGAAGTGCTCGACGCCCGCAAGCACAACAAGATCGATCACTTCGAAATTCCCGATGATGGCATCGTCTTGAACCCGGGCATGACCTACCTCGGCGTGACCGAAGAATACACCGAGACGCACAAGCATGTCCCCTTCCTCGAAGGCAAGAGCAGTATCGGCCGACTCGGGATCGACATCCATGCGACTGCGGGCAAGGGCGATGTCGGTTTCTGCAACCACTGGACTCTGGAAATCTCAGTCAACCAACCCGTCCGGGTCTATCACGGGATGCCCGTCGGTCAGCTCATCTACTTCAGCATCGATGGCAAGGTCGACACGCTCTACAATCAGAAAGCCTCTGCCAAGTACAACCAGCGCTCGACCCTGCCGATGGAGTCGATGATGTGGCAGAACAAGTTCTAGCCCGAGCGCTACCGCCAGCGCCTTGGAGCAAGCATCCCTGCTTGTAACCTGATGAGGCCGTCGGAAAACTCGGGCGGAAGATCGTCCCGTATTCGAATTCGCCAGAATTTGGCTGTGCGTCCTTGAGATCGACTACGCCATGGGGCGCTTGCCCAAACTCTGGCGGGTCCAACTACCCGCGCCTGCGCTCCACACGGTTTCCCCGACAGCCTCGATTGGATGGGTTTGTTAGATCACGCTATAATGGAGACACTTAAGCTCATTGAAAATTTAAAAACATTCGTTCTCACGGCAGATATTTAATAAAAAATTATAAATAAAAAGAAATTCCCGCAGATCTCATAAAAGTTTCTTGAAGACACTAGAATCATCGTTAACTGTTTCCAAAAATATCATTTAAGTTATCTTAACCATTCTTGATTCAGTCAGCCAATGAAGCTCATCAAACCACGCAGTGAATTGTCCAAGCTTGCACTCCTAGGCTGCGTCGTTCCCACGACTGCGGGAGCTATTGTCATCCAGATCGATACGACCTATGACACTGGCGGCTTCTTCGCCAACGGCACCGACAAGCGGGCACGGCTAGAAGATGCGACAGGGTTCTTTGAGGGAATCTTGGCCGACGACCTCGACGCTATCACCCCAACCGGCACCTTCGCATTTTTCGGGAACGATTCGTGGTCAGCCGAGTTTACCAACCCGTCTAGTGGCAACCTTGAATTTGTCGATGACCTGATCGTTCCTGCCGATACGCTCATTCTCTATGTCGGCGCTCGCGACCTCCCCGGCGCGGAGATCGGGAAGGGCGGTTTCGGCCTCTTCGATATCGTCTCCGTCGTCGGAAGCTCCTTTGACCAGGCTGTGAGGACGCGAGGCGAGACCGACGTCGGCTTCACTGACTTCGCCCCCTGGGGTGGCTACCTGTCCGTCGATAGCGAAATCACTTGGGATACAACCCTCGCCGGGGCTGGCGGAAGCGACCAGCACCTCTACTCGACGCTGATCCACGAGATCGGACACGCGCTCGGACTTGGGACGGCGGCCTCATGGAACGCTCAGGTCTCCAGCGCGCGCTTTACTGGCATTGAATCGACCGCAGAACACGGTGGCAACGTCCTAGTCGATTTCGACAGCTCCACCAGCACCTACCCGCACTGGCGGGACGGCATTACCATCAGCAATATCTACGGCACCTCGACGTCGCAGGAAGCGGCGATGGATCCTTCGATCACCCCCGGAGATGTAAAGCTTTTCACCGATCTCGACGTCGCAGCCCTCGACGACATCGGTTGGGAAATCCGTGCCCCCGTGCCAGAACCGAGCCAGGCGTTGTTGCTTGCTACTGGGCTCGCGATGTTCCTCCGTCGCCGACGCGCTTGCTAGGAGCCTGTCGGACTTACCCGCTCCGGCAAGAATCATTTTAGAATTCGCCCAGATCCGCCCGCTGAATCGTCATTAAATCCATTTAAATCCTCCCCAGCAAACGGATCTGGATCGGAATTCTAAAACGTTTTACTCGAATCCTCTAAGTCCGACAGGCTCCTAGGAGGCTGTCGGACTTACCTGATCCGGCAACAATCGTTTTAGAATTCGCCCAAATCTACCCTCCGCTTTGGCGAATATTCCAATATACTCCTGCATCGGACGGCGGATTATGACTGAATTCTAAAACGTTTTGCTCGAAATCATCTAAGTCCGACAGGCTCCTAGGGAGATCCTATTCGATCACCAGCCAGTGCTCTGAGACTAGTTTGTTGATCTTGACCTGCGGGAGACCAGAAGTTTCCTCAGGCCACTCGAGTTCCAAGATCAGTGGCACCAGCGCCTTTGGTTGACCAGTGGCCTCCTCCCTGAAGACCATCGTGAGGAAGGAGCTATGATCCTCCGATGCCTTCTCGATGTAGCCGTCGATCTGGACCCCACTGTTAGGGAATCCAAGCTCCGCTGATTGGTATTTCGAATCGGCAAAGGGCGGATTGTAAAAATTGCCTGGCGAGACGTAGACCCGAAATTCGTGTTTGCCGCTCGGGCGTTCTTTCAAAAAGTCCTCCGGCCGCATCGGGTTGAATCCAACATGCGTCTCCCAGTCAATCTTGAAGTCGCCACCGACCTTCTCGAGTAATAGCTTCTCGGGACCCTCGCTCCCCTCGGCCACCGCAGACCAGAAAGGCATGCTCTCGATCGTGAGCGGCTCAACCAGTTTGAAAGAATTAACTTTCGAGACATAGATTTCGTTGTCTTCGTAGTAGCGCTCCATCAGTGGCCACACATCATCTGGTCGCCGGACGTATGCCAGGCGCGCGCTGGGGTCTTTTGCCTCCATGTAATTCTTCACGACCTCCTTTATATGAGCGCGATCAGCACTCATCTCCTCGATCGCGCTCAGGGACTCGTCCGGCGGATCTCCAGCCTTGCGATTGTGCAGGGTGACGCCAATGATCCCACCGACGACAAGCAACATGATCCCCAGCCCAACCCACTTGATGATCGAGTCGGCCTCAGCTTCCGAGAGCTGCTCCTGCTCCACCGGCCCGCCCTCGGGAGTGCCCTCCCACGAGTCGGGACGACGCTTGAAGTCCGGCAGCACGTCACTATTGAATTTTAAGTGCTGCCGATCCCCGGAAGATTTGCCAGGTAAGTCGTTAGGTGCAGCCATGGGAGTCGTGTGAACCTAGGTTGTAACATTTTCTGACGAAATACAAGCCGAAGCCAATCGAGCGCGCTCCCTGCTTGCATCCCCTGCAAATTCTGTAAGGATGTTGCGAATTCCTCAATCGCACCAAGCCCCAGAACCCTACCCGACCAAGAATCATATGAGCAGAGCTATTCTCGCCCTCGAAGACGGACGAAGTTTCGAAGGTGAAGCCTTCGGCGCCACCGGCTCCAGCTTCGGCGAAGTCTGTTTCAACACCTCGATGACCGGCTACCAGGAGGTGCTCACCGATCCCTCCTACCGCGGTCAAATCGTGGCGATGACCTACCCGCTCATCGGGAACTACGGGATCAACGATCACGACAATGAGTCCAAGGAACCGCACGTGCGTGGATTCGTGATCGAGGAACTCTGCGAGGCTCCCAGCAACTGGCGCAGCCAAACCACCCTCAACGAATACCTCGCCGCCAACAACATCATCGGCATTCAGGGGATCGACACCCGCGCGCTGACCAAGCATCTGCGCGATCGCGGCGCGATGCGCGCCCTACTGACCACCGAGGACATCTCGCCCGAACAGGCCTGCGCGCGCGCGGCCGAAAGCCCGAGCATGGTCGGCATGGACTACGTAAAAGAAGTCACCACCCCTGAGTCCTACCGCTGGGATCCCGAGGATACCCTCAGCCGCGAGTGGACCGTGCCCAACCCGACGGTGCGCCCGGACGATGTAGATGCCACCAGCGGTGAGGAGCAATTTCTCCCCCTCCGAGAACAGAAATATCACATCGTCGCCTACGATTTCGGGATCAAACACAACATCCTGCGTAACCTGCGCCAGCACGGGTTCAGCGTCGATGTCGTCAGCGCCCGCACCAGCGCCGCCGATGTCCTCGCGAAGAATCCCGACGGGGTGTTCCTATCCAACGGCCCCGGCGACCCCGATGCGCTCACCGACATCCACGGCGAGATCCGCGAACTGCTCGGCAAGGTTCCGATCTTCGGTATCTGCCTCGGCCACCAGATCCTGTCGCACGCGCTCGGCGGCAAGACCTTCAAACTGAAGTTTGGACACCGCGGTGGCAACCAACCGGTCAAAGATCTGCGCACCGGCAAGGTGTCGATCACCTCTCAAAACCACGGATTCGCGGTCGACGGCGACGCTCTACCAGATGAGGTCGAAATCACCCACATCAACCTCAACGACAACACTGTCGAGGGCTTGCGCCACAAGGTGCACCCAGCGTTCAGCGTCCAGTATCACCCAGAGGCCGCCCCCGGTCCACACGACGCCTCATATTTTTTCGAAGAATTCGCCAAACTCATTGAACAATCCCGCGCAACTGCCTAAAATTCAGACACTATGGCCACACTTACTATCTCCACCTCCGAAGGCGAAGTCTCCTACGACCTCACCACCCCGCACCTAACCCTCGGTCGCGCGGCAGACAACTCCATCGTCATCGACGACGAGTCGATCTCCGGCAACCACGCAGAAATCGTCATGAACGATGCTGGCGACTACGAGGTCACCGATCTAGGCTCGACCAACGGCGTAAAAATCGGAGGCGCCCGAATCGACGGCCCGACGCTCCTAGAGCACGGCTCCAGCGTCATGTTCGGCCACGTCCAAGCGAGCTACCTAAAAAAGCTCGCCACCGTGCCGACGCCGATCCCAGATGAGGATGCCGTTCCAGGAGGCGTCGGCCCAGCTACCACCGCCCTTACGCCGGAGAACTTTGCCAATCCCTTCGGAAAAAAGTCGAAGCCGAAAGATCCTTCCGGACAAATGGTTTTCGGTTTTGGCATCCTGGCCGTCATCATCGCCGTGCTGGCGATCTGCTGCGCCATGATCATGAAAGGCTAGCCAGCCAGCTTCCTGTTCCACCGATCTAAGCCCCCTCTCCTTCCCCCGACCGCTTCGCTGTGGTCATGCGCTCCCCTTTGACTTTTCCCGGATCGCTAGTTTCCTAAGCCGCCATGCCAAATAACATTATTGTAGGAGCCCAGTGGGGCGACGAAGGAAAAGGCAAGATTGTCGATTTCCTCACCGAGACCGCAGACGTCGTCATCCGTGCCCAAGGCGGAAACAACGCCGGCCACACTGTCATCTGTGATGGCAAGACCTACGTCCTCCACCTCATCCCGAGCGGCATCCTCTGGCCGGGTAAAATGTGCGTCATCGGCAATGGCGTCGTCATGGATCCAGTCGCGCTACTCAAAGAGATCGATGAACTCGCCGAGGAGGGAATCGAGGTCACGCCTGAGAATTTTTTCATCTCCGAGAACGCCCACCTCGTGCTCCCCTACCACCGTGCGCTCGACCAGAAGCGCGAATCATCACTTGGTAGCAAGAAGATCGGCACCACCGGGCGCGGGATCGGTCCAGCCTACGCCGACAAAATCGAGCGCACCGGCCTGCGGGTCGCCGACCTTCTCAACCCCGTCAGCTTTGCAGAGAAACTCGCCGCCAAAGTGGCCGAGGCCAACGTCATCCTCGAGGGCGCCGGCGAAGAACCTCTCGATCTCCAAAAGATCGGCGAGGAAAGCCAGGCGGCCACGGAGCGGCTCAGACCGTTCTTCCGCAACACCGCAGTCTTCATCCACGAACAGATCCAAGCGGGCAAGACCATCCTCTTCGAAGGTGCCCAGGGAACCTACCTCGACATCGACCACGGCACCTACCCCTACGTCACTTCGTCCAACACGACGGCCGGCGGCGCCCTCACCGGCAGCGGTGTTTCCCCTCGGGTTATCGATGCCGTCTACGGCGTGACCAAAGCCTACACCACGCGAGTTGGCGAAGGCCCATGCCCGACCGAAGAACAAGCGTTCTCCGATCGTCTCCACGGCATGGGACGCGAGTTCGGGGCGACCACCGGGCGTAAGCGCCGCTGCGGCTGGTTCGACGCCGTCCTCGTCCGCTACGCCGCCATCATCAACGGCTTCGACTACCTGTCGATGACCAACCTCGACGGCCTCGACGAACTCGAGACGATCAAGATTTGCACCGCCTACAAGCTCGACGGCGAGACGCTCGAATACCCGCCGGCAACCGCCGAGGCGCTTGAGGCCTGCGAGCCGATCTACGAAGAACTCCCGGGCTGGAAAACGGATACCACCGCGATACGCGCAGTGGAAGATCTCCCGGCAAACGCCCGCGCCTACCTCGATCGCATCAGCGAATTGACCAACACCCCAGTCGCCCACATCGGCGTCGGACCCGACCGCACCCAGACCATCGTCGCCTAAGACGACACCCACATGCCAAAGAAAGGCACTCCCCCACGCCACGTCGCCATCATCATGGACGGCAACGGTCGCTGGGCAAAAGAGCGCGGGCTACCGCGACGCGCTGGCCACCGTGCCGGGGCAGATGCTGTACAGACCACGGTCGAAGCATGCTCGGATCTAGGCATCGAGTTCCTCACCCTCTACGCCTTCTCCTCGGAGAACTGGAAGCGCCCCAAGACCGAGGTCAAAGCGCTCATGACGCTCCTCGAACGCTTCCTCAAAGAGAAGACCGGCGAGATGCACAAGAAGAATGTCCGCCTGCAGGCCATCGGCCGGCTCAACGATCTCCCAGAAAAGTGCTCAAACGCGCTCCGCGACGCCATTGAGAAGACCAGCCAGAACACCGGTGTCACCCTTATCCTTGCATTGAGCTATGGCGCACGGGAGGAGATCATCGATGGCATCAAGAGCGTCGTCCGCCACGTCCAGGAAGGGCACCTTGACATCGGCATGATCGATCCCGATATTTTCGCCAAGCACCTCTACACCCGCTACTACCCGGATCCTGACCTCCTCATCCGCACTTCAGGTGAGATGCGCCTCAGCAACTTCCTCCTCTGGCAACTCAGCTACACCGAGATGATCATCCTAGATAAATTCTGGCCAGACTTCTCCAAGCAAGACTTGGCCGATGCGGTCGAAGCCTACAACAACCGCGACCGCCGCTTCGGCGTTCTGTAGTCTATCTTGTCCGAGACGATACCACCCCTGATTACCGGCACGAATTTGTAGGAATCTCCAATGCCACCGAAACCACAGTCACAGACTATCCTAGTCGTCGACCCAGACCGCGATTTTCTCACTTGGGTCGACAAGCACCTACGTACGCCGGAGACAGATGTCGTCTGCCTGACCGACTCGAAAAAAGCGCTCGAGCACTACATCGAGCACACCCCCGACCTCGTCATCGCGGAGCTCCGCCTCAATCCGATCGGCGGGATGGACCTGCTCAAGCAACTGCGCCTCAACGACCCGAACTCGATGGTGCTGCTCTACAGCGGCTTCCCCCCGACCAGCGCGGTGATCGAAGCCATGCGCCTCGGTGCCTTCGAGTTCCTGCGTAGGGAGACCTTGACCTTCGACCTGCGCCCGATCGTCGAAAAAGCACTCAGCGCCCAGGCACAGATCCGCTCCACGCCAGAGGCCGCCCCATCGGATCCGGCCAGCGACCCCTCGCGCGAGAAAATCATCGGTTCCTCGATCGCCATGCAGGAGGTGTTCAAGATGATCGGGCGCGTCAGCCACAGCGACGCCCCGGTGCTCGTCACCGGCGAGAGCGGCACCGGCAAGGAGGTGGTCGCCAACGCAATCCACAGCTACAGCCCACGCACCGATAGAGACTACGTCGCCATCAACTGCGCCGCCATCCCCGAGGCGCTACTAGAGTCCGAGCTCTTCGGCCACGAGAAAGGCAGTTTCACCGGCGCCGCCGCACAGCGCATCGGCCGCTTCGAACAATGCGATGGCGGGACGCTATTCCTCGACGAGATCGGCGAGATGCCGATCGCGGTGCAAAGCAAGATCCTACGCGTTTTGCAAGAGGGAGAATTCTCCAGGGTCGGCGGCAACAAGACCATCAGCAGCGACGTCCGTATCCTCGCCGCCACCAATCGCAACCTCGAGCGCGAGGTCGAGAAAGGCACGTTCCGCGAAGATCTCTTCTACCGCCTCAACGTCGTCCGCGTTCACATTCCGCCCCTGCGTGAACGCACCGACGACATCCGCACGCTGGCAGAATTTTTCCTCAAAAAGATTGCGATCAAACAAGGTGGAGCCCCGTTGCGCCTCAGTGAAGATTCCATGCGTCTGCTGGAGAATTACAACTGGCCGGGCAATGTCCGCGAATTAGAAAACACCATGCAGCGCGCCGCCGTCCTAGCCACCAGCGATGTCCTGCTACCGAAAGACATCCCACTCGGTGAAACGAAAAACGTCTCGCCAGCCTACATCTACGTGGAACACGCCAGCCGTGATCCGAAGAAGGCCGACGCCGAGTTGGTCGCCGCTGCGCTGAAGCGATCCAACAACGACACCGCCGCCGCAGCCAAGCTCCTCAACACCACCGAGGCAGCCCTGAAGAAGCGCGGCACGTAGCCCTGCTATTGGAAAAAGCGTAGCGCCCAGCCGGGAATGTTTCCCTTCCTAGGCGCCACCGGCACCCCGTCCTCAAATTCCGCAACCAAGCGGTAGGGGCTCTCAAAACCAATAAAAATAAGCTGCACGTCAAAGCCCCCGCTTACCGCCTCCTCCAATTGTCTGACTTTGGCCCCCACCGGATCGGAGAACACCGTCTCGGTCACGAAGCTGCGCGTCTTTTCGATCATGCTCCTCCGCATTTCACCAACGACATCCGCCGCCGCATATCCACCAAGCCCAGTGTCGAGAGCCAAGCGATCCGCATTCAAGAAAGGCAATCCTAACTGTGATAGAAACGCCTCATAAAAAGTGCTCCTTCCCGCCCCATTTGACCCCGCCAACATCACTAGGAGAGGTTTCCTCACAAGGAGCGCGAAACGATCTTCCCAGAGCTTCGCTCGATCACCTCCTGAGCACGAAAAGTGCCCTCGTCAGTTCCAGCCTTACTCAGAGCCACATCTAACTGCTCCCGCCCAACAGCCTCCAATACCTTCTCCTCAGCCGGATACGAGAGAGCCGATTCCATCACCCGTCCGATAGCCGCCCAATATTCAATCTGCTGCGGCGGCGAACGATGATACATCGCCGCTCGATTCCGCACCGCGTCTACCAATTCATCACTCAAGCGCATCGATTGACTCATAGCCCCAAAGCGTGGCAATTTACCACAAAATCAACCGAAGAGATCGAAGATCACTATTCCAACAACCAAAAACCTGCGTTAATCCGCGCAAATTTGCGGTCAAAATCCCAACCAAAGCCAAAAGTTGCGCCCCGCCCCCGCCCAATCCACCTTCCCACAATGCCAACCGAAAGCCAAAAAACCAAAGTCGCCGTCATCGGAGCCAGCGGCTACTCCGGAGCTGAACTCCTCAGACGTCTCCTAGTTCACCCTGGAGCCGACCTCGTCTGCCTCACTTCCCGTACCTACGCCGGTAAATCCTGCGCGGATGTTTTCCCGCGCTTCGCAAAAGTTGGCAACGCCGACAACCTGAAGTTCATCAACCCCCAGATCTCAGCCATCACAGACAGCGGGGCCGAGATCGCCTTCCTCGCCCTGCCACATGGCGTCGCCTCAGAATTTGCCGTGCCGCTCCTAGAGGCGGGGTTGAAGGTCATCGATCTCAGCGCCGACTTCCGCCTCAACGACGCCGCTATCTACAAAGAATTCTACGACCACGAGCACCCAGCGCCCGAACTCCTAGCGGAATCCGTCTACGGTCTTCCAGAGTTTCACGCCGAAGAGATCAAGTCGTCCCGCCTGATCGCTTCGCCCGGTTGTTACCCCACCAGCATCATCCTGCCACTCATCCCGCTGCTACGTGAAAAACTCATCACCCCCGACAGCGTTCACGTCACCAGCATGAGCGGAGCGAGCGGCGCAGGGAAGAGTGCCAACGTCGCTCTGCTCTTCGCCGAGGTGAACGAGAGCATGCGCGCCTACAGTGTTCCCAAGCATCGCCACCTCAGCGAAGTCGAACAAGAGTTGAGCATCGCCGCCGGGGAAAAAGTGACCATCACTTTCCTCCCTCACCTGCTGCCAGTCACCGCCGGAATCCACACCAGCACCGTCGCCGCAGCAACTCCAGGAACCAGTGCCGCCGACCTGACCGCCGCCTTGGAGAAAGCCTACGCCAATGCCCCATTCGTGCGCCTGCTCGGCGAGGGACAACACCCCGACACCAAGAACGTCACCGGCAGCAATTTCATCGACATCGGCTGGCACCTCGATCCACGCACCAACCGCGTCATCCTGCTAAGCGCCGAAGACAACCTAGGCAAAGGCGCCGCCAGCCAAGCGATCCAGAGCTACAACCTGGTGACCGGCCAAGCCGAGACCACCGGTCTCGACTGGATCTAAGGGGTTATCAGGAAATAAGTCATACAAAGATGCGCAGGAATTTTAGCCAGCACCAAGGCAGATTTCAGCGATGATAGTGGGCTATTTGAGTTGGAAGCTAACGCGGGTGATGGCCAAAATAACCAGCAGATTGTAGGAGTTATTTACTGACAAGCCCTATGCTACAAACAAACCACAGACGGTCGCTACCAACTCCACTCAATCGGCATCGACGGAGTCGATAACCAAGGAGACGAAGGCGACATCACCTGGAACTACGAACAACCGACACCATGATTTTTAAAAGCAAAACCCGAGTCATCCTAGCGCTGCTAGGCCTAGTCGTCCTCTGCCTGATCGGGTTCGTCATCCTCGAGAAGGTGCTCGGCAATAATCGAGTAGAAAAAGCACGTGCCGCCTACATCGCCGACGGTGGGAGTTTTGATCGCACCTCGGGCTTTGCCAAACCGGTTCCAGATGACGAAAATTTCGGTGCCATCCCACTGTTGAACGGAATCACCGCCGAGACACCAGCTGGGGATCTAGTTCGCGATAAACTCGCGGAGATCGGACTCAACAAGAGTGGTCACAGCTGGCCGAGGCCTGACAAAGACAAAAGAAAACCAAAGCGCAAACACGGCCACGAACTTCGCCAGAAGCGAGACCTTGCCCTATTCGAATCGTTCTTCATCGATATCGGCCTGCTCACGTCGGCTAGCGATCCAGCCCAACTCGAGGCGAAGCTCTTCGATGCCTACGAGTCGGCCCACGGTACCAGCTTTGCCGAATTACATGCCGGCAGCTCCCGTCCCTCAGCCGTCCTGCTACCGCTGGCGGTAGACCGCTACGATCCGCAACGCCTGATGTGGAGCCTAAGTAACAAAGAGCTAAGGGGCGCTCAGAACTTAGCAAAAGGCCTCATGCTCCATGCCCACCTAGCGCTGCGCACTGACCGTTCGGACGTCGCCCTCGCAGATGTCCGTAGCATGAACCAACTCGCAGTCGCCGTCCAAGCCGATGGATCGAACCTGATCGCCCATCTGGTCGGCATCGCCATCAACTCGATGCTGCTCGAACCAACCTGGGAAGGGATCGCCGATCACCGTTGGACTGAAGCTCAACTCAGGGAACTGCAATCACTCTTCTTGGCCAGAGATATCGCCGAGGAAATGCGAGAGGCGCTCCGCGGCGAAATCATCTTCATGGACGAGATGTATTCGAACATCGGTGAAGCCCTTGCGGCCACAAGTTCCACCGATGCACTTGCGCCTCTGATCAAACCTTGGGCGGATCACAATCAGGCCCAGGTCTTAGAGTTTTACCACAAAGACCTGCTGCAAGCTTCACAGGCTCCCGACGGTTACATCCAAGCGAAAAAAAATGCTGAGACGACCACTGCCACCCTCGAGGCCAAGGCTCCTTACAACCCGAGATACGCCCTTGCACGCATGACCATTCCGTCGATGAGCGCCTTCACTAACAAGTCAGCACGAACCCACGCCGAACTACAAATGGCAGCCGCCGCCTGCGCCCTCGAACGCTACTACCTCACCAACCAAGACTACCCGGACAAACTCGAATCGCTGGTGCCAGACTTCGCTGAGAAAGTCGCCACCGACCCGGTCAACGGGAAGCCTCTCCATTATCAGAAAACCATTGACGGCCGTTACCAGCTATACTCCATCGGAGCCGACGGTGCCGACAACCTCGGGCATACTGGCGACATCACTTGGGGCTATGCGACCGCCCCATGATCTTCAAACGCAAACTGCGCGTCGTCCTCGCGCTCTTCGCACTGATGATCGCGATCCCGATCGGCATCATCATCAACGAGAAAGTCAGTGGGAGCAGACGGCTAGAAAAAGCCCGCGCAGCCTACATCGCAGATGGCGGCAGTTTCGACCCCAGCTCCCGGCTCGCCTCCCCAGTCCCCGACGAAGAGAATTTCGCGGCGATCCCCGCCCTCATCGGCATTACCAAAAAAGATGCAGACGGTGAGGCCATCCGTGCGGAGCTGGGCAAATTGGCATTCACAGACTTGAGCGACCCGTGGCCATTGAAGAAGGCTAACAGGAAGGACAAACGACAGCCGCATCAACCCCGTCGCCCAATCGACCTCGCACCGGTTCAGGAATTCTTTGTGAAGAACGGGTTGCTCTTAGCGCCCCCTGATCCCTCGACATTGGCAAAATCGCTTTCTGACGCCTACGAGTCTACCCATGGGGCAAAGCTCACAGAGATCCGTGCCGCAAGGAATCGTGCATCGGCCGTCTTCCTGCCACTTAGCAGCGAGGTTAATCAGCCCGGAGCGCGTCTTATCGATGAGACCAAACCCGAACTTCAGACCGGACTAGAGATCGCTAAAGGATTTAAAATTCACGGGCTGCTCGCCTTGCGATCTGGCAAACAGGAGATCGCGCTCGCTGACATCGAGACGATGCAAAAGCTCGCCCACTGCGTCGACAATGACGGGAAATCACTCCTTTCTCACCTCGTCTCAATCGCCATCCACCGCATGGCGCTCGACTTAGTTTGGGAAGGCATGAAGTCCCGTTCGTGGTCCGCGCCCCAACTCGAACGCCTTCAAGCTTGCCTCGACACAAGGTCGTTGAGAACCAATCTGGCCGACGCATTCCATGCCGAGACACTTATCGTGGATGAACTGATGGAAAACCTATCTCACAATCTGTATCCAAGCAACGAAACCCACCGGCTACTGTCACCATGGATAGGGCACAATCGAGCCCACCTAATCGAACTCCATCACCAAGCAATCATCATCCCCTTGATGACGAGCAACGGATACGCGCAAGCGAAGGTCAAAAGCGAAGCGATGCTGAGAGACTTAACTGAAACATGGAGATTCAATCCGAGGACGCTCTTTACCAAGGTCTGTGCACCAGCAGTAATTTCGACAGCCGTCAATACAACATCGACGACCGATGCCGAACTAGCACAAGCCGCCGCCGCCTGCGCCTTGGAGCGATACTACCTCTCCAGCCAGAGCTACCCGGACAAACTAGAAGACCTCGTCCCTGATTTCGCCGAAGCAATCCCAGTCGATCCGATCAACAGCAACCCGCTCCACTATCAGAAAACCGCCGACGGCCGTTACCAACTCCACTCGATCGGCCTCGACGCAATCGACCACTATGGTGGTGGAGGCGACGTTACTTGGAACTACCAGGAGGCACTACCATTGCCGCCCAAACGCGAGCGCAAATCGAGACGCCGACGGGGCAAACCGTAAGTTCTCGAGATCCGCTTGCATTCTACCCGATTCACCCGCAAAATCCCCGCCCTAGTGACGGCAAAGATCAAATACACCAAAGGCACCACCGCACCCGCCGGCTTCAAAGCTGCAGCGGTCGCCTCTGGCGTGAAGAACCCAGGTTCTGACCGGCTCGACCTTGCCCTGATCTATTCCGATCTGCCGACCACCTCCGCCGCCGCCTTCACGTCCAGTAAGGTCAAAGCGGCTCCGGTGCGCGTTTCCGCCGCCCACGCCAAGAGCACCGCGACTCGCGCGATCATCGCCAACAGCGGCAATGCCAACGCCTGCACGGGCGTGCGCGGTCTCGAGGACGCCAAGACGATGGCCAAAAACGCAGCCAGCGCACTCGGGCTCAAACCGCGAGAAGTTGCCGTTTGCTCGACCGGCATCATCGGCGATCCCCTCCCCATCGATCGCATCACGAGCAACATCCCAGCTCTTGTGAGTTCGCTCAAACCAAAGGGCTGGATCAGCGCCGCCGAGGCAATCATGACCAGCGACACTGTGCGCAAGATGGCCGGTGCTAAATTCATGATCGGCAAAAAGGAGATCACCATCTCCGCGATGGTCAAAGGTAGCGGCATGATCAACCCGAACATGGCGACCATGCTCTGCTTCATCGCCACCGACGCCAACATCGACAAGGCGACCCTGCAGGCAGCCACTAGCGCAGCGGTGGAACAATCGTTCAATCGCATCAGTGTCGACGGTGACATGTCGACCAACGACACAGTGATCGTCATGGCAAACGGTGCCGCCGGAAACCGCAGCATCACCAACGGCGGGGCTTCTTCCAAGCTCTTCCGCGAAGCGCTCAACGGCGTGATGCTGAAGCTCGCGAAAGACATGGTGCGCGACGGAGAGAAGGCCACCAAGCTCGTCGAAATCCAAGTCCGCGGTGCCAACTCGCACTCCGATGCCCAGAAGATTGCCGAGGCCGTCTCCAACTCCCAGCTCGTGAAGTGTTCGTGGAATGGCAGCGATCCGAACTGGGGTCGAGTCATGCACGCCATCGGCCACGCCAGCGCGAAAATCCGCGAGGAGCTGATCGACATCTATTTCAACGGCCTGATCGCCACCAAAAGTGGCCTCGCCACCGACACCCCAGTCGCCCAGCTCAAGAAAGCCGTCAGCGGACCTGAGTTCACCCTGTGCATCGACCTCCATCTCGGAGACGCCGACTACACTGCCTACACCTCCGATCTCTCGGAGGGATACGTCGCCTACAACCGACTAGAGTACGCCGTCAAAACGCGACGATAATTGCGGCTTCGGCGATCGGATTTTCACAACCGCGACTCTATCGAATCGCGGTCGTGATCTTTCCTATCGACCTAGACCGATGGCGTCTTCATCTTTCCACTAGAATTTCCAGTCCACCCCCTTAGGCTCGACGCTTCCCCAGATCCCATGAACGAGATCCCAACATCTATGCAAGAGCAGATCGACAAAGCCGCAGTGCTTGTCGAAGCGCTCCCCTACATGCAAGGTTTCCGCGGCAAGACTTTCCTGATCAAAGTCGGCGGTAGTGCCATGGAGAACCAGGACCTCGTCCGCAAACTGATGCGCGACATCGTCTTCATGGAAGTCGCCGGCATCAATCCAGTGCTCGTTCACGGTGGTGGCAAGGCCATCTCAAAAGCGATGCGCGAGTCCGGGCTAGAAGCAAAATTCA
>JBLHKE010000094.1:0-15479 GCA_047619485.1 Verrucomicrobiales bacterium
ACCGATTCCAAACAGAATTTTGCGGTAGCGTGGACCGACATCGCCCCAGTGGGCGTTCGATTTCAGATCTGCCAGGGCCAGTGAGATTCCCTTGCGCGCGTCCTTGTCCCCGGAGACCGCCTCGCAGTAGCCACACCAGCGGTAGTCCTTCGGATCATCGACCAACCCAGCCCTAACCGCATTCAAATCGATGTAGGCGGCCACTTTCAGTAGCGAGTTCCAGTGACCTTCGACCAGGATGCTATTGAACCGCCCTTCCCACAGCACACCCACCCGATCGTGCTTGCGATTGAACCACTGCGAGAGCTTCTGTTTCAGAGTCTTCATGAACTCGCTCAAGTCCCACATGCGTTTCAGGTAGCGAGCGCGCAACTGCTGCCCGGTAGTTCCACCTGCCCGCTGGGCTTCCGAAAATTCCCACTCGACCGCAATCATCGAGTCAGCAGAGTAGAGTTTTCGGCAGCGATCCAAAATCTCGCTATCGCTGAGCTCTACAGCCGGCCGAGGAGGAACCTCGAGTAGAACGTGAAAGTGGTTCGAGAGGATCGTCCAAGTGAGCACCCGAACCCCAGAGAAGGCCTCCACCTGCCGCATCAATTTCCGAAACACATCCCGCTCATGTTCGTGAAAAACAAAGTTCCGATCCACCACGCGACTGAGGCAGTGGTAGTGGGAGCTGGACCGGAGAGTAGGTGAAAAAAGCAAATCGGCGAGGCATCAGCTATTAATGTATATATCCGGGAAATATGCTAGATGTTTTGTCTGGGTTGCGGTTGGGTGGGCGGCGGGGTAGCGGTGATTTGTGGAGAAGATCCTTACTTTGCAGCTCAAGCGAATCGGCGATGTCATCCTGACGTTACCGGCGCTCGCTTCTTTGCGCCGTTCGGTGGCTCCCTCGGCTGAGATCTCGGTTGTGCTGGTCGATGGTTGCGCTGCGCTCGCGCCGCTGCTGCCAGAGGGCGTCAGGCCGCTTTTCTACCGGCGCGGGAAACTGAACGCTGGATTGTGGTGCGAGATTTTATTTTCCAAGTATTCTGAGTGCTTTGATTTCACCGGCAGCGATCGCTCAACGTTGATGGCGCGGTTTAGCGGCGCCGGGGTGAAAATTTGCTATCGGAAGTCGCTAGACAAAAATCCAGTGCGCAAGCGGGTTTTTAATCGCGTCTGTGAGGCGGCGGTACGCGACCATCATACCATCGACTACCACCTGGCGTTGGTCGATGCTGAGAAGGCACGAATCGATTTCGAACCAACTATTCCTGTCGACACCCAGCGTGCGGTCGATCAGATCCTGGTCGAGGGCGGGGTGGGGGAGTCCTTCGTCGTCGTCCACCCGGGCACGGCGCGTGATGAAAAATACTGGCCACCCGAGCGCTGGGCCGCGGTGATCGACCATCTCGCCAGTGACCACCGCCTCCAAGTTGTGATGACTGGGAGCCCCGATATCCGCGAGCAGGATCATTTACAAGCCGTCAAGGCCGCCTGCCGGTCGGAGATTGTCGACGTCTCTGGCAGGGTTGACTTGGTCGGCCTGACTGAACTTCTACGGCGTGCGCGGCTCGTCCTCGGTGTCGATTCGGCTGCGATGCATCTTGCCGCGCTGTTCGGCCGTCCCGAGATCGCCCTTTTCGGTCCGACTAACCCTTTCCACTGGAGGCCTTTACATCCGAAAGCCCAGATTCTTCTTGCGGGTCAGGATGCCCCGGTCGAGGACTTTCAACCACGCCACAAGGCAGCCCCAATGGAATCCCTAACGACCGATACCGTCATCCGTGCGATTGACAACGCGCTTGGCTAATATTTCCTGCGCGCCGTTCTGTTTATGGCGTCTCCCTCTCGGATGAAGAAGATTTCCCGCAAAGACATCTCCAAGATGAGCACCTCCGAGTTCACGAAGGCTGCTATTGGTCCGTACCGGAAACTCGCGAGCTATCTGAAACCGTACAAGGGCCGATTCGCTCTGGGGATCTTTTTCGGAGCCCTCTACGGAGCCGTGAACGGAGGCCTCGTCTGGGTGATCAAATACGTGACCGAGCGCGCGTTGTCCTCATCGAACAAGGTGAATGACTTCGAGAAGGTCGCCGAGCTGCTGCCGACAGACGAGGCGACCACTGAGGCGATCGGAACGGTGAGCGCTGCGATCGAGAAAACTTACGGGGCGGCTCCAGGCCTGTCGGGAGCTATCCTGTTCGCTGCCCTGCTCGTGCCGATTATCATGTCGCTGCGCGGCCTTTGTGGTTACCTCAACTCCTACTGTATGCTGTGGGTGAGTACCCGCGTGCTAAGCGATATCCGCACCCAGCTCTATGGCAAGATGATGGGGCAGTCGCTGGACTTCTACAACAAGCAGAAGACCGGCGAGCTGATCCAAACGGTGTTTAACCAGACGCGCATGGCGCAACAGGCGCTGACGACGATGGCGAGCGACATCGTCAAACAACCGATCTCGATTCTCAGTGCGCTGGCGGTGCTGTTCTACTTCGATTGGAAATTTACCCTCGTGGCGCTGATCCTATTCCCGATCTGCATCATCCCGGTGAGCATCGTCGGGCGCAGGGTCCGCAAGGCGGGCGGCAAGGAGGAAGAGGAAGCTGGCATGGTGATGGTGGTGATGCAGGAAGCGTTCTCGGGCATCCGGGTCGTCAAGTCGCACGGGCGCGAGGCGCACGAACTCCACAAATTCGCCTCCGCCAACGACAGGATGATGAAGCTCATGATGCGCTGGCGCAAGGCGATGGAGATGGTCGGGCCGATGGTCGAGTCGGTTGCCTCGCTCGGCATAGCGATGGCGATCATCTACGTCGCATTGCGCCCCGAGCTGAATGCGGCGCACTTCATCACGCTCAATGCCGGTTTCGTGATGATGTATCCGCCAGCGAAGTCCCTCAGCCGAATCCACATCTTGATGCAGAAGTGCCTCGCTGCGACTACCAAGGTATTCGAACTGATGGAGCTCGAGCCGAGTATCCAGGATGCGCCGGACGCCATCGAGATCAGCGACCCGGTCGGTGACATCGAATTCAAGAACGTTAGCTTCGCCTATGGAAAACACGACGATGCGGTCACAGATATCAACCTAGTGATCCCCGAGGGCAAGACTTACGCATTCGTTGGCGAGAGCGGTGCGGGAAAGAGTACCCTGTTCTCGATGATGCTGCGCTTCTACGATCCGCGCGAGGGCGTGATCTCGATCGGGGGCACTGACATCCGCAAGATCAAACAGCCATCGCTGCGCGACAACATGGGCATCGTCAATCAGGACGTCTTCCTGTTCCACGATTCGATCTACGAGAACATTCGCTACGGCATGCTCGACGCGACGCGCGAACAGATCGAGGAGGCCGCGCGCCAGGCGCATGCGCACGAGTTTATCACCCAGCAGGAGCACGGCTACGATACCGTCATCGGCGACAAGGGCTGCACGCTATCCGGCGGTCAGCAGCAGCGCCTTTCGATCGCTCGTGCGATCCTCCGGGATGCTCCCGTGCTGCTCCTTGACGAAGCATTCTCCGCGCTCGATTCGGAGTCAGAGCAAAAGGTGCAGCAGGCGGTCGATGTCCTCTCGAGCGGCAAGACGGTGATCGCGATCGCGCACCGGCTCTCGACGGTATTGAAAGCGGATCAGATCGTTGTCATGGACAAAGGTCGTATCATCGATACCGGTCATCACGCGGAGCTGCTGGTGACTTCTCCAATTTACCGGAAGCTCTACAACATGCAGTTTCACGATCATACCTCCTCAGCGGTTGTCAGTTAAAAGTAGCGATTCCGCTGAAATTAACATATATACTATATTTTCCATAAAATATATACCTATTTTTATGGTTGATTGGCCGCTAGAGTTCGTAAGGTAAGCTTAAGAACTTTTAGATGCCGCCTACTTTTTGGCGCGCACGTTGTGACCTCCTGATATTCGTTCACCATCTAACTAGAAAACACTCAACATGGCATCCCAGACATTGACGATTTCCCCGAGCTCGGCAAAATCATGGATTTTTGGAGGGATTGAGAGAGCGTCGCTCTCGAGCGCCCAGCCCAAGCCAGCTGCTACGCAGGTAAAGGAGGACGACTCCTTCCCGCCCTTTGATGAGCTGTCCCCTAAAGCGAAAGCGCAGGTGCTCGTGGAGGTTGCAGGCCAGCTTCGTGCTGGTGTCCCTGCTGTTTCCCACCAGATGAGTGTGATTCACCAGCGGCGCTTGAACGCAGTGGAAAAAGATCTCGATGCTTGGTTAGAGAGAATTTCGATCACGCTCGGCCCGGTTGCTGAGCGAGGTGATGCTGCGGTGCCCAAGGTTTCTGCAAGCATTCGATCAGAGCGTCTCGAAGGCATGAAGATCATCGACCAGCTCCAGTGGAACATCCCTGCGTGGGGATTGACCCGTGGCTTGCAGACCTTTTTGCGCGGCTGCGAATCTCTGTAGGTTCGGCTAGTGCTGATCAGGGGCTGTCGTCCCTGAGCCATCGAATGTGATCCTGATGGCATCGGCGGGACTAGCGATCGTGATGCTCCGCGGGAGTTCGTTCGCCTCACGCCACTGGGGCAAGGGGACGTGTGCGGGAGCCGGCTGGGTCGCACCGGCAGCAATTTTTCAAATTTGGTCTAAGTTTCCGTCCGCTGACGCGTTCGTAACTAAAGACCACCATGAAGAACTCTGCAAAAACCTGTCTCGGCGGCCTCTTGGCTACCATCCTTTCCACCCTGTTTTTAACGATGTCATCTGCTGATTCCCAGATCATCGGTTTCGACGAGTTGTTTGTCCTCTCGGAAAATCGCGAGGACGCGCTCAAGCAGCTGATCCCAGGTACTGAGGACTACTACTACTACCACTCGCTGCATTTCCAGAACGAGGGTGAGTTCGGCAAGGTCGAGGAATTGCTCAAGCCGTGGATCAAGCGTTACGATCGTTCGGGTCGCGTGCGCGAAATCCAGCACCGCCAGGCATTGCTCCAATACGAGGGCAATTCGAAGGCGACCTTTGATTACCTCCGGCGCGAGCTGAACCTGACATTCAATCACAGCAAGGAAGAACTCGGCAAAAAACCGAATTTCCCAACGCTGCTCGACCAGAAACACATCGCACGCAAGACGCTCTTGGCGGAAGCTTTCCGCCGCCACAGGAATCTCGGTGGCCTGACGGATGCTGCGCTCGACTGGTTGTTGCGCGACGAGGTGTCGCTCGATCCGACTCGCAGGCGCGATCTGCTCGCTCGCCTGAAGCTCCCAGATTTTCCGAACCTCGTCCCGCTGATCGCGACCGAACTGAAGACCAAGGAGTCGAGTGGCTTCGGAGAATTCGAGATCCATCGCCAACTCACCCATCAACAGTTGGATGAGCTGCTCAAGCTTGCCCCGAAGCTCATCGGCGAGACCAAGTTCGTGAACGCCTACCTGACCAAGCTACGCCCGAGCGAGGACGTCGACTGGGCCAACGATGAGGTGGAAGGGGCTGCCTACCTTGCCCGGCAGTGGGCTTTCTCGAAAGATCTAGCGCCGGCGTTCAACTCGCTTAAGGCGCATGTGCTCTATCGCCTGCTCGACCGACAGCGGAAGGAGGGTGACTACGACCGCAAGCTGTTCATGACCTACATCCAGCTGCCGCGTGCCGTGGATTACATCGAGCCGAAGTACCTAGACGATCAGGAACGGCGCAAGTACGCGGCGCAGCTGGGGGCGGACTTCCGCGCGGCGACATCGCTGGCACCGATCGGCTCCGACGAAGCGCTGGTGCGCGATTACCTCTCGCAGTTTTTTGTCGAGGACAAGGATTACACCGCCTACTCGACCTACCTGCGCGACTCCTGGCTGAAGCCGCTTTTCGCCGAGGTGAAAATAGTCAACGGGATCGGCGATCAGGAAAAATGGTACTCGATGATCTCGCCGGCTCAGCTCAAGCAGCTGAAGGATCGTATCGACATCGAGTTCGCCCTAACCAACCAACAGAAATATTCACCGACCGACGCGGTAACCCTCGACCTCTACGTGAAGAACGTCGACCAGCTGCTGGTGAAGGTCTACGAGATCAACACGCTCAACTTCTACCTGCTGAACAACCGGGAGGTGAATACTGACATCGTCCTCGACGGGCTGGTGGCGAACTCTGAGACCAAGCACCGCTACGACGAGATCGATCTGCACCGCGTCAAGCGCACCTTCGAGTTCCCTGAGTTGGAGGGGAAGCGTGGCACCTGGGTGATCGAGTTTATCGGTAACGGTCGCAGCAGCCGCGCCCTGGTCCGCAAGGGCAAGTTCCAATACCTCGCGATACCGTCGGCTGCGGGCAGCACGATCAGCGTGTTGGACGAGTCGAACCAGTTGGTCAGGGGCGCTTCGATCTGGCTCGGCGGGCGTGAATACAAAGTCGACAAGAGGGGGCGTGCGACGGTTCCGTTCTCCAATAACCCCGGGCGCGTGCCGATGGTTCTGGTCGCGGACGGATTTGCTTCGCTCGACGATTTCCAGCATCCAGCTGAGAACTACCAGTTTACTGCTGGTTTCCACGTCGAGCGCGAGACGCTGCTCGCCGGAAAGCAGACAGAGGTTGCGATCCGCCCGGCGCTCTCGCTCAACGGCCAGCCTATCAATCTCGGGCTGCTGAAGAGCGTGCGCCTTAATGTGGTGTCGACGGATCTGGATGGCATCAGCTCGAGCGCCGCGGCACCCGGATTCGAACTCGCGCTCGATCGCGAATCCCTTTTCAAATTCACGGTGCCTGAGCGGCTCGCCTCGATCCAGTTCACGCTGACGGCCGGAGTCGAGAACCTCAGCGGCGGGCGCACAGACACGCTCTCGGCCAACGAGACATTTTATCTCAACGGGATCGAGCGCACCGAGCAAACGGTGCAGTTCCACCTGGCGAAACTCGACGGCAACTACGTGATCGAGGTGCTCGGGAAATCGGCGGAGATCTATGCTGATCGGACGATTCAGCTTCAGCTCAAGCACCGTGATTTCAAAGACCCAGTGCGCGTGACCTTGCAGAGTGACGCGCGTGGCCATGTCCAGCTCGGGGTCTTAGATCAGATCGATTGGGTACGCGCTGAGGCTCCCGGAAAGATCCGTACCTGGCAGCTCCCGGGTGACTGGCACAGTCGCAACGATTACGTCCATGGGGTGGCTGGCGAGACGCTGATGGTGCCGTATTCCGGTGGGGCAAAAAAAATCACCCGCGCAGGGTTCGCGTTGTTCGAGACTCGTGGCGGAACCTTTGCCTCCGACGCGTTTGACAAGCTCGCCTTGCAGGACGGCTTCGTGAAAGTCGATCCGCTGTCAGCTGGCGACTACCGGCTCTTCATGAAAGAATCTGGAGTGGCCGTGACCCTGCGCCTTGCTGATGGCGACAGGGCGGGGCGCTTCGTGCTCGCTGAGCATCGGCATCTCGAATTGAAAAATTCGGCACCGCTGCAGATCGAGAGCGTCGATGTCGGCAAAGAGAAAATCCGCATCAAAATCGCCAATGCCGGCGAACTCGCCCGCGTGCACGTCGCGGCGACCCGCTACCTCTCCGAGTTCAGCTTCCGCGATGACATCGGGACGTTTCCTTATTCGAACCCATACGTGATCGCTAGGGCGCACTCCACCTCGCGCTTTATCTCCGGACGGGATATCGGCGACGAGCTGCGCTACATCCTCGATCGCCGCCAGGGAAAAACGTTTCCGGGCAACATGCTGCGCCGCCCTAGCATTCTGCTAAATCCATGGGCGATCCGCGATACGGACACCGAGATCGTCGACGCCCAGGCCGGCGAACGCTACCGCGGTTCGGTCGTCGATGCTAAAGGTGGTCGTGTGGCTAAGCTGAGTGTGGCCGCCAACCAGAAGAGGGAATCCGGCGGCGGTGCGCCCGACAGCCCCGGATTTACCAACCTCGATTTCCTCGCCCTGCGTGCCCCGGTTATCTACAACCTCGCTCCGGACAAGGACGGTTTCGTGACCATCGAGACGGCCGATCTGATTGATCGCCAGCATCTTCATGTATTCGCGGTCGACCCGGGGAACTCGGCCTACCGGCAGGTGTCGCTCGCCAGCCGCGCTACCGCGGTGGTGTCGACGGCCCTCAAAGACGGCCTCGATCCAGTCAAGCATTACGCCGAGCAAAAGAACTTCTCCCTGCTCAATACGGGCGACGCGCTCGAGGTAAGTGATCCATCTACAGCCAAGGTCGAAACCTACGACGATCTCAGCGATGTATTCACTCTCTACACGACGCTCAGCGGCAATGCCACGCTCGGTGAATTCCGTTTTATCCTCGACTGGCCATCGCTCGAGGAATTGGACAAACGTGCCAAGTATTCCAAGTATGCCTGTCACGAGCTAAACTTCTTTATCTCGCGGCGCGACCCGGAGTTCTTCGACTCAGTGGTGAAGCCATACCTCGCCAACAAGAAGGGCCGAACCTTTCTCGACCACTACCTCCTCGGGGCAGACTTGACGCGCTTTCTCGAGCCTTGGAATTTTTCCCGATTGAACACCGTCGAGCGGATCTTGCTCGCGGGCAGGATCGGTGGTGGTGAGCCGTCGGCGACCGCCCGGCATTTGCAGGACTTACTCGACCTGATCCCGGCCGATGCGGTTCGGCGTGAGTATTTTTTCCAGACGGCGATTGCTGGCAAGGCGCTCGGGGTCGATGCTGTCGGGGCGATCAACGATTCTCTGCGCGGCCTACAGGAATCCGCCAAGGAGCTAAAGATGGAAGGCGCGATGATGTTGGAGAAGGCCGCCCCGGCAGCGCCAGAAGCTGCGGCGATGTCGATGAGGCGCAAGGCGAACGGGCTCGAGAAAAAAATGAGCCAGCTCGGCCGGAAGCAGGACGCCGCGAAGGCCAAGAAAGCGAACTTCGCGTCGATGGCCGATGACAGTAATTTCGGCATCGAGGCACTCGGTGAGATCCGTGACAAGCTCGCCGTGGGACGGCAGTTCTACCGCAAGCTCGAGGCGACCAAGGAATGGGCCGAGAACAACTACTACCACCTGTTAATTGGTGATCAGGATGCTGATCTGATTTCCACCAGCGCGTTCTGGGCGGACTTTGCCAAGCACACCGCCGCCGCCGCCGTGGAAGGGGAGGTCTTCCTAAGCGAGCATTTCATCAGCGCGCAGCGCAACTTCACCGAGATGATGTTCGCGATGTCGGTGATCGGATTGCCCTACGAGGCGGGCGACCACGACGCCAAGGTCGATGGCGGCAAACTGGCGATCAGAGCCGCGAGCCCGGCCATCATCGTCCACAAGGAGATCAACGAGGCAGCCATCAGCGACGACAAGACGCCGCTTTTGACCAGTCAGAATTACTTCCTGCAAAGTGATCGCTACGAGCAGAAGAACGGTGAGAAATTCGACAAGTTCGTCGACGGTGAATTTCTCGCTGGTGCGGTCTACGGCTGCCAGGTGGTCGCTACCAATCCGACCTCCGGGAGACAGAAGCTCGAGCTGCTCGTGCAGATCCCGCATGGCGCGGTGCCAGTTCTGAACGCCCGCCAGACGCGAGGGCAGCGCGTCGAACTCGCGCCCTACCACACCGAGACCTTCGAGTATTTCTTCTATTTCCCGGTGCCATCGGAGGATGGTGAGAAAAACCTCGGTTACCCGGCGCACCTTGCCCGCGATGAGAAGATCGCCGCGTGGGCCGAGGCACGCGAGTTTGATGTCGTCGCCAAGTTCAGCACGATGGACACCGCCAGTTGGGACTACGTCAGCCAGCACGGGACTCCGGCGCAGGTGATGGAACGCCTCAAGACCGACAACACTAGTGCGCTCGATCTCGGGCGCATCGCTTGGCGCATGAAAGATCTCGATTTCTTCCGCCAGATCACCGGCTTGTTGCGTGATCGCCACCTCTACGAGAACACGCTCTACAGCTACGGCCTCTATCATGGTGAGGTGCCGGTGGCGCGGCAGTTTTTGTTGCATTCGGACAACTTCCTCAACCAGTGCGGCACCTATCTCGTGAGCCCGCTGGTCGACATTGACCCAGTTGCTCGCCGCAGCTACCAGCACCTCGAATACAGCCCGTTGGTGAATGCCCGCGCGCACCAACTCGGACGCCAGCGCAAGATTGCCAACCCGCAGTTGCACAGTCAGTATCACCAGTTCCTGCGCGTGTTGCGTTACATTCCGAAACTAGACGACGAGAATCGTCTCGACCTTGCCTACTACCTACTCCTGCAAGATCGCATCGGCGAAGGATTGGAGCAGTTGGACAAGGCCGATGTAGGCAAGCTGCCCGGAAAAATCCAACATGATTACTTCCTCTGTCACGCAGCGTTCTACCAAGAGAACCCCAACGAGGCACGTCGCATCGCGAAGAAATACTCGAAGCACCCAGTCGATCGCTGGCGTGAGCGCTTCGAAGAAGTCATCGCCCAGGTCGATGAGATCTCGGGTAAGGATGTCGCTGAGCAAGGGGTGGACAACAGCGCGACAGACGTCCACCCGGATGACGGTTCGAAGCGTGACCAGGCACAGGGCCAACTAGCCGACACCGAGCCTTCGATCGGGGTGAAAGTCGAAGCTGGTCAAGTCACCGTGAATCATCAGAACGTCGAGGGTGCCACCGTCAACTACTACGAGATGGATCTCGAGTTCCTGTTCAGCACCAACCCATTCGTTGGCAGTGGCGGTGCGGATCGCTTCAGCATCATCAAGCCAAACCTCAGCGCGCCACTCGAACTCGGCGGGAAGGCCGGTGACAAGAAGTTCGCCCTGCCCGATCAGTTCCGTGCGACCAACGTGCTGGTCGAAATCGTCGCCGCCGGGCAGAAGGCTTCGCAGGCCTACTACGCGCACACTCTCGATGTCACGGCAGTCGAAAACTACGGCCGGCTCGAGGTTCGTGATCAGAAGACCCGCATGCCGGTCTCCAAAGCTTACATCAAGGTCTACGCTCGTGATCAGGACGGTAGTGTGAAGTTCTACAAGGACGGCTACACGGATCTGCGTGGCAAATTTGACTACGCCAGCCTCAACACCAGCCAACTCGGTACTGCCCAGCGATTCGCCATCCTGGTGATGACCGAGAAGAACGGCTCGCTGGTGAAGGAGGCCACCCCGCCGAAACAGTAGGCCCGCAGTGGTGATCTCCGGTGCCCAAACTGAATCTTCCTCCGTAAGAAAAAGGGGCGGTTGCGCGAAAAGCGCCTCCGTGTTCCTTTTTACTTCCGACGAAATCCTCACGAATTCGGCTACTGAAATTACGATTCTAGCGGATCTGTAGCGGAATTCGTGAGAATTTCGTCGACACCTGCCCGACGCGCAGGCCGCTGTTGATGCAGGGGAGAAATGCGGCTAACCGTGGCAAAACCTCCTGCTTTCATTCTCGCCCTAGATCCGTGGCCAGCATCGCCACTAGGCGCCTAGATCATTCTAAAATTATTCTTGCCCAAACGCTGCATTTGTGGCAGATTCACGCCCCTCGCTACCCACTCTGGGAGCACGGAATCCCTTTCTAACCCATTCAGCACGAGCAACCAAGACCATGGCCTACGCAATTATTAAAACCGGCGGAAAGCAGTATAAAGTCCAAGCGGGCGATAAGATCGACGTCGAAAAGATCGACGGCGAAGTCGGCGACGACGTTTCGCTCGGCGAGATTCTCATGTCTGGCGACGGAGCTTCGACCAAGATCGGTGACCCGGTCATCGAAGGATCGAGTGTTACCGCGACCGTGCTAGAGCAGCACCGCGCTAAAAAGGTGACTGCCTTCAAATTCAAGCGCCGCAAGGGGCACCACAAGACCAAAGGCCACCGCCAACCACTCACCCGCCTCGAGATCAAGAGCATCTCCCTCTAACTTTCTAACCTTTAAATATTAAAAAACCATGGCCCATAAAAAAGGACAAGGCAGCGTCAAAAACGGACGCGACTCAAATGCTAAGCGCCGCGGCGTGAAGAAATTCGGTGGCGAGAGTGTCATCGCAGGCAACATCCTGATCCGTCAGTGTGGCACCAAGTGGCACCCTGGCAAAGGAGTTGGCCTCGGCCGCGACTACACGATCTTCGCCCTCGTTGACGGTAAGGTGCGCTTCGACCGCGATGGTCGTCGCATCAACGTCGACCCGATCGAGGCGATCGCGTAGGCGAGTCGTGCATCCAGCGATTTTTTTAAGGGCGGCGCCGCAAGGTAGCCGCCCTTTTCGTTGCCCGAGGACAACTCGAAAAAATGCACAATTTGGATAGCTCGTCCTGCTTCGCCTTTGGCGAAGCTCCGATCTGTGGTCGATAAATCCGAAGCCCAAGCCCGATGCTCAACATCGTTCTAGTCAATCCAGAAATTCCACCCAACACTGGTAACGTCGGCCGTCTCTGCCTCGCCACCGGTTCGCGATTGCACCTTGTGCGCCCGCTCGGATTCGATATCGATGCCAAGCAGGTTCGCCGCGCCGGCCTCGACTACTGGGAGCACGTCGACCTCCATCTCTGGGATAGTTTCGACGAGTTGCGCGCGGCGGCCTTGGAGGAGAGCCCGCACGCGCGCTTCCTCATGTTGTCCAAAAAGGCCAGCAAGGTCTACTGGGACGAGCGCTTTCACGATGGAGACTACCTCGTCTTCGGCCGCGAGACCAAGGGGCTTCCAGAAGAGATGATGGCTAAGAATCCTGATGCTTGCCTCACGATTCCGATGGTCGAGGGATCGACCCGCAGCATCAACTTGGCGACTTCGGTCTCGGCGGTGCTATTCGAGGCGATTCGCCAACTTGCGCACTCTGGTGCCTGAATTTTTTGGCACTGCAAGATGCAACTATCTCCTTGCCAAGCAGTAGGCCTCGGACATACGATCTAATTGAGTTCGATGTTAGTGTTCCTCTCGCCAGCAGACATCAGTTGGGTTGTTTTGGAGGACTGACGGAGAGTTCGATGAACAATCTGTTCCACCAAGTATTAACCCATCAAAAACTGACCAAGATTATGGCGGTGACACGACCAAACTACGGAATCAGTCGGATCGACCAACCCGACAAAAAGAACCACGGATACTACGTCCGGGTCACCCACAATGGGAAGACCCAGCAGAAGTATTTTCCCGATAAGGCCTCCGGTAGCAAGACGAAGGCCTTGAAGCTTGCGAAAGAATACCGCGACAAGATCGTCAAGAAACTGCCGAAGGCCAAGCGCGAGGCTGCTGCTCAGAAGCGCCGCAAGGTGAAGCAGAGTGGCACGACTGGCGTCACCCATGTGCTGTCGCGCTCGACTGGCGGCAAGGCCTACGAGTACTGGCAGGCAGCTTGGGAGGAGAGTGGCGTGCGTCGCACTGCCAAGTTCTCTATCGCCAAGTACAAGAATGCTGAGGCGCTCGAGATGGCGAAGAAAAAACTGCGTGCGATGAAGCGGAAGCATAAGTAGGGGCGGATTACTTTCCATCCCCAAAACTAACAAGCTGGCTCCGGAGAAATTCTGGGCTGGCTTTTTTGTGGAGCTGCGCCGCAGGAGGTGGGGAACCGCTCTATCGAAGTGACGGCCAGTTGGCCGACCTACTGTGGGTTAGATCTCCGAGCACCGTAATTCTTCCTGCGCGTCAAGAAATCCGGGTTACCTTAAGCGCGCCCTCCGTTTCGACATCATGGATACTGACACCAGCACCACGACCGCTTCAGCCCCAACTTCTCCGGCTGCCCCCCCACTCATCCGCGGTGCCAACCTGTGCCGCTCGTTTGAGATGGGCTCGGCGACCGTGGAGGTGTTGCACGACGTGAGCCTCGAAGTGCTGGCAGGAGAGAAGGTGTTTCTCTGCGGTGCCTCCGGGGCGGGTAAGACGACCTTGATGTACACCCTGGCAGGTCTCGAGCGCCCGCTCAGTGGCGAGGTTTTCTTCGATGGCGAATCGATCTACCGTGCGCCGAAGAACCGCCAGGCGGCGATTCGCAATGCGCGCATGGGCTACATTTTCCAGAACTACTTTCTCATGCCCGAGTTGACCGCGTTGGAGAACGTCCTGTTGCCCGCCTTCATGGTGGCTGGCGACAAGCGTGATCGCGGCGCTGAGATCCTCGGGCGCCTCGGTCTCTCAGAGCGACTCGACCACCGGCCGTCCGAACTCAGTGGTGGCGAACAGCAGCGGGTGGCCATCGCGCGCTCGCTCATCAATGACCCCGACGTCATCTTCGCCGACGAACCGACGGGCAATCTCGACTCCAAGACCGGCGCAGGGGTTATGGATGCCTTGATCGAACTTGTCGCCGAGAAGAAAAAATCGTTGATCGTCGTCACCCACGACACCAAGCTTGCGCGCCTCGGCGACCGCACGCTCGAACTTGCAGACGGCCGCCTGATCCACTAAACCTTTTACTTTTCACCTTCTACTTTCCCATTTCCAACAATGAAAGTTTACATCGACGGCCAGATCCTCGACGAGGCAGACGCAAAAATTTCCGTGTTCGATCACGGCTTACTCTACGGCGATGGCGTCTTTGAAGGCATCCGCATGTACAACGGCCGCGTCTTCCGGTTGGAGGAGCACATCCGACGTCTCTACGATTCCGCCAAGGTCATGCTACTCGATGTTGGCATCGATCCGCAGGCCATGACCGACGCGGTGCTCGACACGATCCGTGCGAACGGATTGACCGAAGGTTACGTCAGGCTCGTGGTCACCCGCGGCGTCGGCACTCTCGGTCTAAACCCCTTCCAGTGCCCGAAGGCGACCGTCATCGTCATCGCCGCCAACATCACTCTTTACGCGCCCGAGAAATACGAGAACGGCCTCAAGGTCGTTACCTGCTCGACCCGCCGCCCTACCCCGGCTTCGCTCAGTCCTTCCGTGAAGTCGTTGAACTACCTCAACAATGTCATGGCCAAGGTCGAGGCGATCCACGCCGACGCCGACGAAGGTCTCATGCTCAACGAGCAGGGATTCGTTGCCGAATGCACTGGTGATAACCTCTTCATCATCCGTGACGGAAAGATCACCACGCCGCCGGTTTCAGCTGGCGCGCTTCCCGGCATCACTTGGAAAATCATCTTCGATATTGCGAAAGAGAAGGGCGTCAGCATCGAGGAGAAGCAGATGACCCGCTACGAGATCTACACCGCCGACGAAGCCTTTCTCACTGGTACCGCCGCCGAAGTCATCCCGATGGTCAGCCTCGACCGCCGCCTGGTCGGCGATGGCAAGCCCGGCAAGATGACCACCGAGTTCATCGCCAGATTTCGCGAGATCGCCAACAGTACCGGTGTAGAGATTTAGCCAAGTGGCTCAGGGAAAGGTGCGTGGAAACAGGGCTCACCGGGGGCAACGGTTGGGAGTTTGCTGGTGAGTGTGACCACTGCGGTGGCAGCTCGATGAGCCCTCTCCAAAAATAACGACAGCCCCAAGAAAAAACTTCCTCTTTCCGGTTTGGCCGGAGCGGCGTAGTGTTGCGGGAATAGTACCCTCACTCGTGACCCGTGCCGAATGATCTGTGACGTCTGCAAAGAAAAAACCGCCAATGTTTACCTGACCCAAATCGTTGAGGGTCAGATGCAGAAGGTGAATCTCTGCAATGTTTGC
>JBLHKE010000095.1:0-15085 GCA_047619485.1 Verrucomicrobiales bacterium
TACTTCCGCCTGCGGATCGAATTGCAATAGACGCTCTCCGAGGCATGTCTCGGTAACGACGTCAAAAAGGCTGACTCTCTCAACAGACCGATCAAGACGGTGATGGACAAGGCTCGGTTCGAGCTGAAGAAAAAAAGATCGCCCGGAGATCGACTGTCTGTAAACCAAAACGAGTAGTGGACTGCGTCGTAGTGACCCTTTTTAACCATAAGTTTTAAGGCTGGAATCCGCTTTTCCGCTGCTGCCAAAACTCGAAGGCTTGGCGACGCGGATGTTTCTCGATGCTCGACGCGGCTTGCGTCGCAGGCGATATTTTGATGCTTTTCCAGACGATTTACATTATATCTCATCGAGCCGCAGCGCTCCGCCAACTCACCATGAAACCATTTCTATTTTTCATCCTCGCAATCCTACCCTCCATCACAAACGCCGACTGGAAAGGCGGTCAATGGATCTGGGACGAAGAATCGACAGAGAGTTCCAACGAGCCGCGTTATTTCCGCCGTGCTTTGGATCTCGAGTCCAATCCTGCCAGCGCTTCACTGGCGATCACCGCCGATAATTTCTACGAGGTGTGGATCAACGGCACGAGGATCGGCGCAGACGGGACATGGGATAGTGTCGAGAATTACGACGTCGTCAAGTACCTGAAAAAGGGCACCAACGTGCTCGCGATTCAGGCGCGCAACGGGGGCGGTGTCGCGGGTGTGCTAGCGAAAATGACGATCAAAGATTCCGCAGGAAAAACCATCGCGATCGGAACCGACTACCTCACGCGAGCCAGCCTCGATGCACCCGAAGATTGGAAAGACGCAAAGTTCGATGACTCCAAATGGGGCGCCGTCACGGTGCTCGGGGATGCCTCGATGAGCCCGTGGGGTATCGGAGGCAGTGTCTCGAAGGGCTCTGGATCTGTCGCCGGGGCCGACCAGACCAACGCTGCCGATCGCACGATTTCTAAACATCTTCCCCCGCAGGAGGAGCAGGAGCGATTCAAGATCGCCGAGGGCTTTGAGATCGAACTGGTGGCTGCCGAACCGCTGGTTATCAATCCGGTCACCATGGCGCTGGACGAGCGCGACCGGCTCCACATTAGCGAAAGTCACACCTATCGCTTCGGTCCGAAGGGAACCCCCGTGAAGCCTTACACCAACCCAATCATCCGGCTCGACCCGAAACCTGGTGGCGGCTTCGATCGAGTCGTGGTCGCGCAAGGATTTGAAGATCCGGTGATGGGGATCGCGATCCGTGACGGCAAACTCTGGGCGGCTGCCAATAACTATCTCTTCCTCTTCGACCTCGACGAGAACGGCATCGCCACCAACAGGCGCACCTTGCTCACCGACAAGAATATGGCGTGGAACCCCTTTGGCATGTTCGTCCTCGAGTGGGGGCCTGATGAGCAGCTCTACATGAGCGTCGGTAATCACAACATCGATATCCACGGGCCGGAAGATGGCAAGATTTCCGGCCGTGGCAGTTCCGGGCTGGTCATGCGAATGCAGCCAGATGGCACCAAGATGGAACGCTTGGTCCACGGCATGCGCGTCCCGTATTCTTACGAGATGGATCCCTTTGGCCAACTCTGGGTTCTCTCCAACGGTCAGGGGAATCCGGATCGCTTCATTCGGGTGATCGAGGGCGTCGACTACCATTGCTACAGCCGCCCCAACGTGCCCAACGGCTGGTTGCAAGGAAGGCATCCATTGGCGCCACCCTGTTTTGAGCTTCCGGCCGGGGCGCGCACCCAACTGCTGCGCTACTACGGTGGAGCGTTTCCACAGGAGTTTCACGGTGGCCTGTTTCTCGACAACTGGGGGAAACACGGATTCAGTGCCGGGAACCGTGCCATCTTCCACTACACGCCCGACGAGCGCAACGACATCAGCAAGAAGCAGCCGTTCCTGAGTTGTGCCGACCCGCATTTCCGTTGCAGTCACATCCTCATCGATTCCAAGGGGCACATGCTGGTGTCGGATTGGTATGGGCGCGACGATGAGAGTGATCTTACCGGTCGTATCTGGCGAGTGAAACCGAAGAAGAATCACGAGCTCGCCACAGATCAGGCGCTGAAGGCAGCAAACGGGCTCTGGGGAAATTGGAGCAAGGGCGAGTATGCAAGAATCGCAACGGACGGTGCCAGCCACTCTGACTGGCGAGTGCGGCGACTCGCGATCCAGCTTCTGAAACGTGCAGGCGCTAGCGACGCGACAGCCGTCGCAGCGAAGCTTGCGAACGATCCCGATCCGGCAGTTCGTGTGGCTGCCGCCGTGGCGATGGGCGAAAAGCAAATGCTCCTAGATGCGCTGAAATTCGGAGCAGCCGAGGATGTTCACCTCCGCTATGAAGCGGCTTGGCATCTCGCCTCCGTGGCGAGCGCCGACGTGTTCGAGGCGCTGTTGAGTTCGGACGATGCCAATCTCCGGCTCGCCGGAATGATCGCGATCGATGTGGCCTGCTACGAGAGTCGCGACAGCAAGCCCGCGGCTCTGGCAGCCTTGAGCCGGTCGCTAGCAGATAAGGCCGGTGGTGAGGACTTTACCCTACTCTTTGACCTGGCGCGGCTCAATCCAGATCCCGCGATGACCTCTGCATTGAACCGTCTCGCGATCAATCCCAGCGTGCCCGCAGCGGTTTCGGGCCAGGCATTGCTCCTGCTCGGCGAGTCCGGCAGTATCGATCCTGCCACACTCGCCGCCTCCAGCACTCGATTCCTCGAGGCGGTTCGCACCGGCAAAGTCGGCCTCCGGAGCACCAAGGATTGGCTTATGTTTTTCGATATGATCGAGAACCGGGAGCCTGACGCGTATGCGCAGCAGCAGATCGTTTCACGGCTATTCGACCGCAACGGCGACATCCGCGCCCGTGCGCAGAGCTTGATTTTGAAGCTCGGATCTAAAGCGACAAACGCAGCACCTAGCCTTTGGAAAAGAGCTCTCAACCCAAAGACGAAACTCGAGGAACGACTGGCCTTGCTGCCGATCCTGCTTGCGATCGAAGACACTCCAGACACTGAGGCTTGGGAAACACTTCTCCTCACCGCAGATCCGAG
This sequence comes from Verrucomicrobiales bacterium, assembly GCA_047619485.1. Lineage (GTDB taxonomy): Bacteria > Verrucomicrobiota > Verrucomicrobiia > Verrucomicrobiales > DEV007 > JBLHKE01. The sequence continues at coordinate 3,053 of JBLHKE010000095.1, forward strand.
TGTTCGCCTCGCGACGATCCGTTCGTGGCGGATCTTTGCCGACAACGAGCCACTGCAAAGCGTGCTCACCAAACATCGCGCTCGATTGGAAGCCGATCATCCGTCTCATCGCGCCGCCATCTCCGCCGTGATTGACAAGTCGGTGAATCACGATGTCGAGGTACTCTCTGCGAGCACGCTCCAGCGCCTAGCCAAGCTCACAAAGCAAGGCCGGCAGGTTCGCGCACAGCTCGGTGCCCACGTGTTCACTCGCAGCGGCTGCGCCGTGTGCCACGTCACCACTGGGCCGGACAAAATCGTTGCACCGACACTCAAGGGGATCGGTCGCGCTCAAAAAGCAGACTACCTCATTGAGTCCGTGCTCTTCCCCTCGAAGATCCTTAAGACCGGATTCTTGTCGGAAAACGTGACCCTAAAAAAGGGCGATCCGCTCTTCGGAATCGTCCGAGAACTAGGAGATAACCTCATCGTCGCGAATCTCGCCGGCGAGACCACGGTGGCGAAATCTAGCGTCGTCAAACGCGAAGCAGTCAAGCTCTCGACCATGCCGCCAGGGCTCCAGGCGGTGATGAGTGCCGAAGAATTTGTCGACCTGATCGCCTATTTGAGTTCACTGTAACTGGGCAATGCGAGTGTCTTTCACTCTCACGATGAGCACTTTCGAGCGCGGCAGCACGGTCGGACTGTTCCGCCACTAAGACGAATCGTTCGGTCCCTACTTTGCGGCGCACGTGACCACCGATGCCGGTGACTGTTTTGAAACCGCGATGCGCTTGGCCTACCGCGCCGCGCTGTATTCACCGGATTTCTTGTATCACGTCGAACCTGTTGGCGAGCTCGATGACGAATCCCTCGCCAGCCGGCTCTCGTATTTCCTTTGGAATTCGAAGCCTGATGCGCGACTTACTGAACTCGCGGTTTCGGGAAATCTCATGGATTCACTTGAAGAGGAAGTCGAACGTCTGCTGGCCGACTCGAAAGCCAAACGTTTCGTCGAAGACTTCCTCGGCCAGTGGTTGAAACTTCGAGCGATCGTCGCGAATGATCCTGACAAAAAGCTATACCCAGAGTTCAGCGCCTACTTGCAGGACTCCATGGTCGCCGAGACCCGCGGCTACTTCCGCGGACTCATCGACGCGACCCTCGACGCCACCCATCTGGTGAAATCGGACTTCGCGATGTCGAGCCCGAACAGGTGCGCCGCGCGATCGACAGAAAGTTGAGGGACGCGACCAAGCACACCATGACGGCGCTCTTGCCTGCGGAGATTGCCAAGGACAAACTGAACCGAATCGAGATCGACGGTGTGGGGCTCGACTACAAGGCCTGTTCCTACGCTGCGTATCGCGCCGTCCACTAGATCGACGGAGTTGCCCGCGCCACCGCCAGTTTCAAGGACGGCAAAGTCACTGCTCTGATCGATCTGAAGAAGACGAATCGCCCTGCATTAGATGAAGCGCTGAAGAAAAAGGGAGTTACGCTTAAAATGACCGAATCCAAATGAGCACTCGCACGTTCCATATCGGCAATCAGCGCAGCTTGCCACTGCGCAGCTTTCTACGCGCAGCGGGTGCTACCATTGCTCTGCCGATGCTCGAAGCGATGACGCCGGTGTGCGGCGCTAGCACTGGACCGGCAGTCCCGCCGCGCATGGTCGCCATCAAGACAAACACGGGCAGCATCTCGGCTTCGACAAAGGCAACAACTACCCGCTCGCCAACCTTTACGTGTCGATGTTGCATCGCCTCGGAATCGATGTCGACAAGTTGGCTATCTCGGACGGAACGATGCGTGGATTGGAGCTTTCATAGGATGAGATCCATTCAACGAATACTCGTTCAAAGGTGCAAAATTCATCTACGCCATCAGTAATTCCAAGTATATCATGAACGTCCCGACCCGGTTTCTCATCCTACTTTTTTCTGCCGCATGTGCCTCGGCTGGCGCAGATTCCCTTCCGCGCAGTGAACCCGAGGCGCTAGGAGTTTCCTCGACTCGCCTGTTAGAATTTGTCGACGCGCTCGACAGCAAGATCGAGGGCATGCACAGCGTGATGGTCTTGCGTCATGGCAAGGTGATTGCGGAGGGGTGGTGGGCGCCCTATTCGGCTGAGAACAACCACGTCCTGTATTCCTTGAGTAAGAGTTTTACCTCGACTGCGGTCGGTTTTGCCGTGGCGGAGGGGAAGATCGACATTTTTGACCCGGTATTGAAATTTTTTCCAGACGATGCGCCCGCGGATCCGAGCGGCAACTTGAAGGCGATGCGGGTGCGCGACCTGTTGACGATGTCGACCGGCCACCAGGACGAACCGCCGACGTCGCCGGACAAGATGTCGGCAATGTCATTCCTAGCCCATCCAGTTCCTCATAAGCCGGGGACGCATTTCCGATACAACACCGCGGCCACGTTCATTCAATCGGCCATCGTGCAGAAAGTGACCGGGCAGACGGTGCTCGAATACTTGAGGCCGCGATTGTTCGAGCCGCTCGGAATCGCAGATCCGCACTGGGATACGAATTTCGAAGGGATTTCGCTCGGCGGCTACGGGCTGCGGGTCAAGACCGAGGACATCGCCAAGCTCGGGCAGTTGTATCTTCAGAAGGGCAAGTGGGAGGGGAGGCAATTGCTACCAGAAAAATGGGTCGAGCAAGCAACTTCACGGCAGATGTCGAATGGCAGCAACCCCAACGGCGATTGGGATCAAGGATACGGCTTCCAATTCTGGCGCTGCCGACACAATGCCTACCGTGGCGATGGTGCGTTTGGGCAGTATTGCGTGGTGATGCCTGATCAGGACATGGTGGTCGCGATCACGAGTGGGGTGAAGAACATGGGCGCAGTGCTTGATCTGGTGTGGGATAAACTCTTGCCGGCGGTTGGCGGAAATGGGCTGCCAGAGAACCTGCAAGGGGTATCCGACCTGCAGAACAAGCTAGGCGGGCTGGCACTGCCTACAGCGAAAGGCAAAGTGACTTCTGCGGCCTCGGAGGGTTTTCTGAATCGGGACTATGACTTTCCTGCCAACCAACAGGACATCGAATCCTTGAGGCTGGTGTCGAGCGATGGAGGGAAGAACATCCAGTTCGTCGCGGGCGTCGAAGGCGCTGAGGCTGGCCTCCCTTGCAGTTTTGGAAAGTGGTCGACTGGACGGGCGCCGTTAGTCGGCGGGCGGCGACCACATTTCGCCGATGAGCCGATCGCGAGCAGTTTTGCGTGGAAATCTGACAACACTCTGGTCATTAAACAATTCGCCTACGAGACGCCATTCGGCGCAAGCTTGAAACTAACTTTTACTGGAGATCAGGTTGCGCTCGAGCGAGAAGCGAATGTCGGTTTCGGATCGACGAGGCAGCAGAAGTTAGTCGGCCAAGCTAGAGCCGACCAAGACGCTCCGCGCATTGCTGCGCTTCCTGCAGGCGGAAGTGTGCCGGATGCTGAGGTCGATGAAAATGGGGTGATTCACGTCGCCTATCTGGCGGGTGGGGATATTCTCTATATCCGGTCGACAGACGAGGGAGAGACCTTCACGAAACCGATTCGAGTGAATACCGAAGCCGGTTTCGCTAGCGGAGGGCGATTCCGCGGGCCGGATCTCGCCATTGGTAAGAACGGAAAAGTCCATGTTATCTGGTACAACGCAGGCTACCAACAGAAACGCCCACATGACGAGTGGGGCGTCATGTATTCGCGCCTCGAGAAGAAGGCGATGCGCTTCGAGAAGTCGCGCAACTTGAACATGCGGCCGAGCGACAATTTTTCGCTGGCTGCAGATTCGACCGGGCGGGTCGCGGTGATTTGGATGGCAGGAGAAGTCTACGCGACCCTGTCCGACGATGACGGAACGAATTTTGCGGTACCGAGCGATCTCGGAGTCGATCCGTGCGAGTGTTGTGGCTCGCGGGCGACTTATACGGGAGATGGCCGCCTGGCGGTTCTCTACCGTGACAAGACAGACAACCTGCGAGATACGAATGTAGCGACTCTGGCGAACGGTGCTACGAAATGGAGCAATCGTGTGATCAGCGAGACGCCATGGCCGATCACCGCGTGCCCGATGACTGGCTCATTTCTCAGTGAATCTAAGGCGGGTGTGGCAGCTGCTTGGGAAACTGATGGGCAAGTTTTCTTTCGCGTTGGGCTCGGCGCTGGGACAAGGGAAGTCCGCGCGGCAGCGAAGGGGCAATACCCGGTCGTGTTGTCATCCGGCGGCATGACCTTGGTCGCGTGGAAGCAGGACAAGCAGCTCAAGTGGCAGTGGTTCGATCAGCAGAACCGCGCAGTTGAACCTCAAGGTAGCCACGTAGCGGGAAGCCCAGATCGCCCGGCAGGAGTGGTTGCAAAATCTGGGCGGATGATCCTGATTCCTTGACATCACGATGAGGAGCCCAAAACGATTCAGCATTGCGGATCTCATGCTGTTTGGGGTAATCGACGTCTTTGCGGCTACCACAACTTGTCGCACCACGGAAAAGATCTGGGAAGGATCAAGCTGCCGTCGCTAGCGCTCCGCCAAAAGGAAATCGTAAAGCGGGGATGTTCGGCATCTATTTCCGCGCGCTGAACTTCGGCGGTGTCAAACCGGTGGTGCGTGTCGATCCGATGATCGATTTTAAATGGGAAGCGGCTGCGCCTCTGCCGAATTTCCCAACCGACCGCTTCAGTGTCCCCTGGGAGGGGGAGGTCGAGGTAGCGTTCGCCGCCCCAGTTGTTCTCCAGATAGCGGCTGACTGCGGCCTGTGCTTTTTCCGAACCCGTGAGATCAAAATCTTCGAGCCGCAGGATCGTCTCCACGATCAGCGTATCTTTGGCCTCGTCGGCCTGGGCGGAAAGAGGAGCCAGAATCGACCACGCGCAGATCCAGCCGGTGGCGGCGCGTAGGTAGATTGGGCGCATCAAAAACGGTAGCGATATTAGAGGTCGAGGAGGCTCTCCAAGGCCTTCTTTCTCTCATCGCCTGTGTGGAAGTCGAAGGCCCGCATGTAGCGTGGCGATGCGTGGTCGGTGATCGATTTGTCTTTGATGATCTTAGCGAGGTAGGCGGGGGCTTTGGTCGAACGGCTGCGCCAGATGACATCGCGGCCGCCGTCGGATTTCCACTTGTCCCCGACTTTCGCCAACCAGGCCGCAAAACGCGGGTCGGCGTTTAGGTCTGAACCGATACCCAGTGCCTCGAGGTACCAGCGATCCTTGCCGTCGTGTTGTAGCGCGAGATCTGCCCACAGGCCGTCGCCTTCCGCCGAATCATCGAAGCGTAGGGCGATGGCGGCCTCGCGGCGCACCGCTGCGGATTCGTCACGCACCACCTTGGCGACGATGGCCGTGACATCGATCCCGAGCTGGCGAGCGAGCCGGATGCCAACGATACGGATGTCAGGGTTCTTGTCGGCTAGCGCCATATCGACGGCGGATTGGCCTTTGCCAGCCATTTTGCCGAGTGCCCACAAGGAGCGGGCGCGGTGGCGTTGGTCGCTGCCCTTCCAGAGTTTATTGAGTGCTTGGCCTGCCTTGTCGGGCCCCATCTTTTGGATGGCGGTCCAGGCGAGGTAGCGGGTTTCACTGTTCGGACTTGTCAGAGCCTTCGCGGCGCCGTCGGGCGTGCTAAGGTCGACTTTTGGAACCGAGTATTTCGAACCAGGGACGGCGATGCGGAAAATTCTCCCCATCTTGAGATCGCGCATGGCGTGGCCTCCGACCCCGGGATCATACCAATCGGCGACGAACAAAGATCCATCCGGCGCGGTGCAGACATCGGCGGGGCGGAACCACTTGTCGCGCTTGCCTTCAAGGATATTGGCGGTGGTGGCGGAATAGCCGGCACCGTCGGTTTTTACCGGGTAGGCGCGGGTGACGTTCGGACCGGCGTCGCAGTGGATAATCTGGTTGCGGAACAGGGCGGGGAGTAGCGAGCCTTCGTAGACGGTGATCCCGGTCGGCGAGCCCTGGCCCGTATGCAACAGGTTCGGGACGACGCCTGGGTCATTGAGATGCCAGTGGCGATCCGGGATCTCCTTCTCAATGTTGGTGCGCTTGTCGCCCCAACCCTTGCCGGTGAATTCGTCGCGGTAGCCGTAGTTGCCAAACTCCATCACGAAATTGATTCGCACGCCCTTGTTGCCGTCGTCGTCGTTATCGCTCTGCCAGATCGTGCCGAACGAATCGGTGCAGACTTCCCAGTTGTTGCGGAAGTTCCAGCCGAGGGTCTCGACGTTCGCCCCATTGGGATCACAGCGGAACACCATGCCTTGCTGGTACGGTTTGCGATCCGCTTTGACTTGATTGCCTGCCATGTCGGTGATCGTCTTGCCTGAGGCGTCAGCGAGGTGGTGCGAGGCATTGCCAAAATTGAAGTAGAATTTCCCGTCCGGGCCGAACGAAAACGCGTGGATTCCGTGGTCGTGTTGGGCACCGCCAATTTTGGTGAACAGCGCTTCCTTCCTATCCGATTTTAGGTCGCCGTCCTCGTCAGTCATGACCCAGACGTTGTCGCCTGCTGAGACGATTACCTTGTTGCCGAGGACACAGATCCCATGGGGCGAATCGATGTCACGCCCCTGGTAAAACACGGTCTGTTTGTCCGCTTTGCCATCGCCGTCGGTATCTTCTAGCACAAGGATCCGGTCACCCTCGGGACGTTTGCCGTTGTGCCCGCGGTAGTTGATGATTTCGCAGACCCATACGCGTCCGAGATGGTCAATGTCGATACTGGATGGGCTGAGAAGCATTGGCTCAGAGGCGAACAGGGTGGCTTCGAGACCTTCTCCGACATCGAGAGATTCCACTGCCTTCTCTGGCGGGACCTCGGCGATCACTGATGCGGCGGCGGCAAGGCTGGTGACGAGTCCCGTGATAGATCGGAGGAAGGTGACAACGGTTGGTCGATTCATAACTGGTAATTGCAACGGGTTCGATAGAACGGTCAAGCTCGAACTTGCCGATCCGGCGAGTCGACGCTTAGCGGCGAAGCTTCTAGCGGTGAATCAATGGTGCGATTGCACCTCGTCCAACTTCTTAGTCATGTAGGCGACCTGCTCGGTAAAGACGCGGCTCACTTTCCCACCAGAGGATCGATGAACTTGTAGAGCTCTAGCGTTGCAGGATCGTCCGGCTTGCCGAGATCATTGTTCAATGCGCTGTGGTTGCTGTCGCGCTTGCCGAATGCCTTTACCTGAACCCCCGCTGCCTTCAGCGTGGTTTCAAAGGTCTGAGCTTGCGCTCGTGTGTCGGGGTTGCCGGGGAAGTAGAGCAGGAGAAATGGTGGGATATTCTTGCCCTTCGCGACGTGCGTCACTGCGGAAAATTCGACGTGTTTGTCCGGGTCGTTGCCGAACTTCTGCCGGTGGCCGAAGGTGTACATCTTGCCGCCGTAGAGTGTCTGCCGGTGCTCCGCGGTCATGATGATTTTTGGAATATCGTAGGTATCGCCATCCACCGGCACGCAACCTTTGAGCGATCTAAAGGACACGCCCTCTTTCTTCAGGTAGCGATCGTCAGTGCAAATCAATGCTGCGAGCTGGGCTCCAGCAGAATGGCCGCCGACGAAGATACGCTTTGGGTCGCCGCCATACTTTGCGATGTTGCGATGCACCCAGCCGAGTGATTTGGCGACATCGCTGATCAGCACGTCCATGTCCACGTCCGGAAGCAGACGGTAGTTCGTCGACACAAAGACGAATCCGCGCTCGGTCAACTCCTTGGGCTTCAGGCCGACATCACTCTTGTCTCCGACTTGCCACCCACCACCGTGGATCCAGAACATGACGGGGAGTGGTTTGTCAGTCGCCTTCTCGGGCGTGTAGATATCGAGAACCTGACGCTCGTGGCCGGACTCCACGTAGGGGATGTCAGCGATTTGTTTCTCAGCGATGGCGCTGTTGCAGAAGCTGAGGAGCGAGATGGCAGTTGCGGGAAGGAGCTTGCTATTCATCGGGTGGTTTTTCTTGGGTGATTAAAGCATGTGGATCATGCGATCCTTAACGATCCGCTTGACCCAGTAGGGTTACAATCGATATCGAGGCCGGTCGCACGTTCTGGTCATTCCAGCCACTCAGGACGATCGTGCCACCGCAGGCGAAGCAGGGGGATTGGATTCAGACCGACATCGATCGATTCATCCTCGCGCGGCGGCTGATCGAACGCGGTGTGCGTTTCGTGTAATTGTATGCGGGAACGAACGGCGGCGTTGGCGGATTGGCCGACGTGCCATGGGACGGCCACAACGACATCGGTGCGAACCACCGCATCGCAGCCAAAAGTGTCGATCAGCCGATCGGCGCTTTGCTCGCCGACTTGAAGGCTCGTGGGATGCTCGACGAGATGCTCGTCGTGTGGGGCGGTGAGTTCGGTCGCACCTCCGATGCGCAGGACGGCAAGGGCCGGGATCACAACCCGCATGTCTTCACGATGTGGATGGCTGGCGGCGGCATCAAAGGCGGCGTGCAGTATGGCGCGAGCGACGAGTTCGGATATCAAGCCGTCGAGAATCGCGTTGGCGTAAACGACCTGCATGCGACGATCCTGCACCTGTTCGGCATCGATCATTAGCAACCGACATACCGGTTCAATGGACGCGATTTCCGTCTCACTGATGTCGCGGGTCAGGTGATCAACGAGATCCTAGTTTGATAACCCCTTAGTGGACTGTAAATATTAATTGATGGGTCAATCATTGTTGGGAAGTGGAAGATTAGCGGGAGGCCGGGAGGCGCTGAATCAAGGAGAGGCCACTTTCAATACGCCCGTTCCCTTAAGGAAACCGGGGGAGGTTGTTGCGCCATAGATCCCCGCGGGCTGAAGTTCTCCGTCGACGATGAGTTGGTGGATGGTCATCGTCACCTTGAAGTCCAACTCGAGCGTTGCTCCGCTGCTAATATCCACCACGGCACTCGAGTCGAGGCTTTGTGCGTTTGTCAGCGCGAGCGTCCCTTCGATCAACGTGGTCGTTCCGGTAAATGAGTTAGCGCCGGAGAGGAACCAGGTTCCTGTTCCCATTTTGGTGATCGAGGTTTTGGCCTTGCTCGCTCGGTCATAGGGATTGCTGATGGTGCTCGCAAATTCACCTGTGCCGGAGGTCGAGCCGGTGAGCACAAGTGTCTTGTCGAAGCCGTAGCCGGAAATATCAAACGGGCTGGTGAATTTCAGCAGGCCGCTCCCTGATTGAGCGACGGTCACAGTTTGCTTGTTCCCGTTCAGATCGATAATGCGGTCCGTCGTCTCGCCTGAGCCGACGTAGATCAGGACGCAATCACCGCTGAGATCGATCATGCCGTCCTCGAGAGTGGTTGGCGCGCCCAGGCTGCTGGACGGCTTGCGGTTTTCGATGCGGTTGAATGAAGCGACACTCAGCGCTCCCCCCTCGATATACGTCCTTCCCGAGTAGCTGTTGGCTCCCGTGAGTTGCAGTGTTCCGGTGCCGGACTTTTTGAAAGTGATCGCGCCTCCGCCGGCTCCGCCCGAATCCGTGAAGTTCTCCGCCAATTCCACCGGAGCCGTGGCATTGGCGGTGTCGACGCAGAACCACGAGCCACCCATGAGGCCATTTTCGTGGTTGTTGGTGGTCAGGTTTTTCAAGAGGATGCCAAGCTGCGCACCGGTGAACTCGTCTTCGCCGCCGGCGTTGAGGCGCAGCGTGGCCGTCTTGTGCACCGTGATGTTCTCAGGAGTCCATTGCGCGCTGTCCGCCCCGTAGAGGCCGGCCGCCTTTTGGATGAGCAGGGTTCCGGGAAAAACGGTGGTCGGTCCGCGATACGAACAGGGGCCGTGGAGCGTTACAGTCCCGCCGGGGATCATGCTGAGGTAGGTGCCCATTTTGCCAAGCATGGTGAAGCCACCCGGGCCGTTGATCTCTCCTTGGAGGTCGCAGTTACCGTAGAAATCGGTGACCGAGTTCAGGGTGATCGGGCCCGAGCAGGTACTGTCGCGCAGTCGCCCTCGGTTGATGATGACGGGATTCTCGATCGGTGCGTTGGCGGCAAGAGTTCCGAAGTCATTCAGCGTGACTGATCCCGTTCCCAACCCGTTTTTCTTCATCACCTTGATCTTGCCGCCATTGACGATGGTGCCGCCGCTGTAGGTGTTGGTGTTTTCGAATTGCAGAATGCCAAAATGGGCGTCGTGACCGTTGATCCTTGCGGAGTCGGGTTCGCCGTGGCTATCGAGAACGATCGCTCCGGTGCCGGAAACGACGCCTTTGAACGTGAGGAGGCTGTTCGGGCCTTCGCCTTTGACCGTTTGCACATGGAGGTCGGACGGGAGCTTGACCGGGACATCAAAGGTGAGCCGCCTGCGGTTTTTGCCGACCGAGATCATTGGCGAAATGCCACGGACGCTATCCTTTTCAAAAGAGATGCTCTTGCCGGTCAGGATCAATCCCTGGCCGCCTTCACCGAGGATCAGGCGGCGGATTGGAAAATCGTCGCTGAGATCGTTTGCGATCGAAGATTGGGCGATCTTGTCGAAATTCAGCGAACTCGGAACCGTCGCGGGAGTCGCGCCGCCTGCCCATTTCGAGGCGTCGCTCCAATTTCCCGCATCGGGACCGCTCCAGGTGAAAGAGCTGGGTTCGTCGCCCTTCACGACCGCGACCGTGTAGGTTCGGGTGGTACCATCTTGGGCTGTGATCGTGTATGGCTGTGGCCTCGTGAAATTCCTCGTGATCCCGGATCCCGGTTCGCAGTTGGCGAGGGGCGCTATCTTCAGGATCGGTGCGAGCGCTTTCACGTCCGTTGATTCTGGGACGTAGGCGACGATGTTCTTGCCAGAGTTGAACGACGATGTCGAACCCGGCAGCGCAAATTCGATCACGTCGCTCGCTTGCGATATCGGTCTGCGTCTCACGGTCAGCGTGACCGTGCGGGCCGTCCGATCTTGGCTCGTTACCGTGTAATTCTGCGGCGAGCTGAAGTCCCTTCGAGTGCCGGATGGCGGGTCGAGGCTTGCCCCCGTCGAAACCGAAATCTTCGGCGTCAGTGCGGTGATGTCCGTGGCATAGGGCACCGTCGCGACTGGCCCGTCCAGTCCTCGACGCACTTCTGCATCCGGGATCTCGATCTTCAGGATCGCCTTGTCGGGTGGAGCGACATAAGGTTCGTCATCCTGCACGGTGACCTTCGGATTCCATTGCTTGGCGAAGCGTTTGGTGTGCGGGAGCTTGGCGGCTTTCGCCGGATCCACATACTCGGCCATGTCGCGCATCGCGATGCACTGGTAGTGATTGTTTTTCAAATACTGCATCATCTGCCGGAACGTCGATGGCTCCAGACTGACTCCCGGATGCTCCATGTCCGGCACGCCGTGGAAGCAAAATACCACCACTTTCCCCTGGCAGGCCTGCTGCGCCTGTTTGATGAACATCTCCACTGTCACTCCATTTTTGATCGTGTAAGAGGGGACATCGAATGGGTTGTCGACCGTCGGGAGATACGGACGCTCGTGGCCGCCGCGACCGAAGGTGTAGCCCTCCTCTCCCATCGTTTCCAGAATACCATGGGCGACCGCATAGACTGGCCAGCAGAGGGTGGTGCACTTCAGCAGCCCGTGGGCCTGCAGTGCGTCGTCCATCTTCCTGAAGCCTTCCAGACTGCTGCCGTGGCCGACGGTGTGATTGCCGATCTCGAAGCCGTCTTTCGCCATCTTCGTCATTTGCCGCCACGTTAGATACCAATCCTTGCGCGTGCGGAACGAATCGAAATCGCAGACATACATCGTGCCGCCAAATCCCATCTCCTTTAGGATCGGTGCCACCACCGTCGCATGGCTTGCGGGGGCGTCATCGAAGGTCAGCACGATCAGTTTGTCGGGGATCGGCTTGATGAGGACGCTGGCGGCGGGCAATGCCGAAACCACGAAAGGTAGGGCGATGGCGATGCGGAAGAAAAAATTCGCAATGGGATTCATTGTCAGATTTCGACTATTTACGGCACCTCCGAAAACCTCATGCGGGCTGGAGCTTGATAAAATCCCCGCTGTCTTCGTTGCTAAAGCGCCCACTATCACCAGATAGCTTAGCGTTTATCGCCTCGCCAGCGGGAATTT
>JBLHKE010000096.1:0-15022 GCA_047619485.1 Verrucomicrobiales bacterium
CTTGATAAAATCCCCGCTGTCTTCGTTGCTAAAGCGCCCACTATCACCAGATAGCTTAGCGTTTATCGCCTCGGCAGCGGGAATTTTCTCTGCGCCCCATTTCCACAGCAGGTTTCCGGAGGTGCCCGTCATCTTCAGCGTCCTCCGTTGCACTCGATCGGACCCTAGCCTACCAGCGGATTTTTTACTCTGCCGAGGCAGCCGGATTGGTGCATGGTAGGCCATCGCAATTTTCCGATCCATCCTCGAGCGCGGCTGGTGGCTGATCCTTCTGGTTCTGCTAGGCACCTGCGTCTTCTACGGTCGCCACGCCCACGAGATTGAGATCAACGCGGAGACGGATGCCTTCGTGGAGGAGGATGATCCGGGGCTGGAGACCTACTACGAGACCCGCCAGGATTGGGGCTGGGACGAGTATGCGACGGTCTGCGTGACCAGCGACGACTGGTTTACACCGGCGGGAATCGACCGCCTGCTCAAAATCGAAAGCGACTTCCTTGCGATCGGGGGAGTCAGCTCTGTTATGTCGGTGCTCGACGTCCCGCTCTTGCGCCAGCATCCGCAGGTCAAACCTGACCTGCTCAGGTTCAACGATCAGACGAAATCGCTTCGTGAAAGCGACGTCATCCTGACGGCGGCCGAGATCGAGTTGAAGGAGCACGAGTTGGCCAAGGGCAACCTGATCTCCGCCGACGGCCACAGCTTGAATCTACTGGTCTACATGAGCTTCGAGATGTGGGCGGGGAAGGTGGAGAGGGACATCGTCGACCAGCGGCGTGAGATGGTAAGTGGTGTGCGCACAGTGGTCGCTAAGTGGGAGGAGTCACTCGAGGAACCAATCTACATCTCGGGGATTCCGGTGATCAACGTCACCATGTTCGAGAACATCCGCCACGACCTGATCGTCTTCGGGTTCGCCTCTCTGGCGATTTTCACCCTCGCGTTCGGGATCGTCTACCGGCGCTGGCGCTTCGTCGTTTTTCCCATCGTGTGCTGCCTGTTACCGTCGATCACGATGCTCGGCTGGTTGGCCTACAAAGACATCCCGGTCGCGCTGGTCACCTCAAACATGCCGGTGCTGCTGTTCGTGTTGATGCTGCCCTACAATGTCTATTTCATCGAGCGCTACCGCGAGCGCCGTTCGCTGAACCCGGAGGAATCCAGTATGGACTCGACGCTCGGAGCCTTGCGCGCGATTTTCATCCCGTGCTTGTTCTCATGCACGACGACTCTCGCGGGTTTCGTCGCTCTGAGCACGAGCAAGATCATTCCGATCAGAGACTTTGGCGAGATGATGACGCTGGGCATGATCGTTGGATTTGTGATTGTGTTCCTGTTTCTCCCGGCGGTGTTTTCCCGACTGAAACCGATCCACGTCGAGCGGCGTCGGGATCAGGTGAATGCCAACCTTGGGTCGCGCGGGCTGGTGCGGGTACTCGAACGCTGCGCTCTGAATCGTCCAGTGGCCGTCCTCCTCGTTAGCATGGTGGTGCTGTTGATCTCGATCGAGGGAGTGCGGCGCTTGAGTGCTGAGAGCAAGATCACCAGCTACTTCTGGCCGGGGAGTGAGGTCTACGAAGGTTTGGAGTTCATCGATCAAGAACTCGGTGGCACCACTTGGATCGAGGTGATTTTGACCTCCGACGATGAGGGGTTCTTCAGCCGCAAGGAGGGGCTCGAGGCGATCTCACTGGCCGAGAGCTACTTCGAATCGGTGCCAGAGACTGGCAACATCCTCTCGCTGACAAAAGTCCGCGATGAGATGCGCAAGACCGTGCGCCGCGAGTGGTTCCCAATCCTACCGGACTCGATGTTGCTCAAGCTCGGGCGTCTCGCCTCACCGGAGTTGATCGGACAGACGGCCAACGCGGATTTCACGATGGGGCGGTCGACCATCCGCATGCAGGAGACCGCGCCGACCCTGAACCGCAAGCGCATCCTCGACGGCCTTGATCAGCACCTCGCGGCCCACCCGGAGGTATTCGGCAAACTTAATGTTCAGGTAACTGGTGTGTTCCCGGTCTACTCGCAGATGTTGGAGACGTTGATCGAAGGTCAGAAATGGTCGGCGGTGGTGGTGCCGCTCGCAGTCTACCTGATGCTGATCCTCTTGTTCCGCTCGCCCTTGCTGGCTCTGATCGTGTTGATCCCACAAGCCTTGCCTGCGACGGTGTTGCTCGGGGTGATGGGATGGGTCGGCATTCCTCTAGATCTCGTCACGGTGATGATCGCCTCGATCGCGATTGGGGTTGGCATCGATGCATCGATCCAGTACACGATGCGCTACCGTGCTGAACTGGCGTCGAACGGCGGCGATGTGCGCGAAGCGATCCGACGTTCTCATGCGACCGTCGGCAGGGCGATCTGGGTGGCGACCTCGATCATCGTCGCCGGATTCGGAATTCTGGTGCTGTCCGAGTTTTTCCCCTCGGTTTGGTTTGGTCTGTTCACGGCGTTGGCGATGTTGATTAGCCAGCTCGCAACCCTGAGCGTTTTGCCCAGCTTGTTTCTGCTGCGTGCTTCGAGAGGCCAGCAGTAGGACGATCCTGGACTTGCTCGCTAGCTCGACCTCGGTTAGTCTTCTGTAATTTTCGTAAAAATAACAATTTCAGTATTTTTAACTATATGAAGATCTTAATCACAGCCTTCTGTGCTCTCACCATTCTGATTTTTGGGGGAACGATGGCCATCGCGAAAAATCCCACGGCTAACAAGATGATTCTTGGGATCCAAGCGACGCTTTCGCCAGATGGGAAGCGGATGGCATTTGTCTGGGGTGGGGATGTTTGGATTGGAGATTCGCAGGGCGGCCGGGTGCGGCAGTTGACCCAGCATCCTGCCCAAGAGTGGACGCCGAAATTTTCTCCGGATGGCAAGGAGATCGCTTTCGTCAGCGAGCGCGATGGTTCCATGCAAATCTACGTGGTGCCAGTCGCGGGTGGGGTGCCAGAGAAGCTCACGGCGCATTCCGAGGGCTACTACTTGCTCGGGTGGAACCCGGATGGAAAATCGCTCATCGCACGAGGTGGGCGCGAGCATGTTGGCCGACGCGGCTACCAGTTGTTACGGGTTTCCCGCGAGCGATTCGCTGATGAGGAGGCGTTGTTCGATGGCTACGGCGTGCGCGCGGATATTTCACCGGATGGCGAGCGTGTTCTCTTCACGCGCGAGGGCGTCGATCTTTATCGGAAGGGGTATCGCGGCAGCCAGGCGTCGCAGGTTTGGATGTATGAATTTGCGAAGAAGGAATACACTCAAATGGTGAAAGAGGATGGTGGCGCGCGCAGTCCACAGTGGAGGCCTGATGGCAAAGGATTCTACTACGTCGCGCAACGCGGTGGTGCGTTTAATCTGATCGAGCGAGATTTGGATTCAGGCGACGAGAAGCTGCTGACGAGCTATGTCGACGACGGCGTCGTGCGCCCGACGATCTCCCGCGATGGCAACACGGTGGTGTTCCGGCGCGGGATTGATTTCTACCGGATGCGCCTCGGTGGAGACGGGGAGCAACCGAAGGTTAGGAAGTGCGTTTTTCATCATCGGGGGGACGTCGCCCGGCACTCCCAGATCCGGCGCTTGCTGAAGTCGGCCTCAGAGGTCTCGTTCAGCCGAGATGGCCTGGAGATCGCGTTTGTCGCCGGAGGGGACGTCTGGGTGATGGACACCGTGCTGCGAGAGCCAAAGCGCGTGACCGAGACCCCGGCAGAGGAGAGGGAGCTGATGTTTTCCAAGGACGGAGATTCCATCTACTATCTGTCCGACACCGGAGCGACTTGCAAACTCTGGCGCGCCTTGCGAGAGGATGACAAACGCTACTGGTGGCAGAACGACGAGTTCGATCTAGCGCTCGTCACCGACGGCGCTGAGATCATCTCGAATGTCTCGCTCAGCCCGGACGGCAAGCGGCTCGCATTCGTCAAGGGGCTCGGTGATCTGTGGGTCACCGATTTGAAAGGTGTGAACGGGCGCAGAATTTTGCAGTCTTGGAGTCCGCCGTCCTATGACTGGTCGCCAGACGGCGCGTGGTTGGCGTATTCGGTCGACGACGACGATTTTAATCGCGATATCTGGATCGCGGCCGTTGATGGATCGATGCTCCCGTACAACGTGTCGCGTCATCCCGATTGGGAAGGGGAGCCACGCTGGTCGCCAGATGGCAAGCTGCTCGCGTTCGTCGGCCGGCGGCACGGCGAGGAGGTCGATATTTTCTATGTCTGGTTGCAGAAGCAAGACGATCAACTCGGTGGGCGTGATCGGTCGGAGACGGAGGCGATCGATAAGATGACGAAGGCGCGCAAGACGACGAAGCCCGCGAGTCCAGCGAAGCCAGCCGCCCACGCGCAGCCATTCAAGGGTCTGTTCGAGAGCCTGAAGCGGATCTCCGAGCAGCGCGATGAGCCGCAGGTGGCGAGCGACAAGAAGTCCGTCGCTAAAGAATCGAAGACCCCGATCGATTTCGATGATCTATCGTCGCGGGTGCGCAAGGTGTCGATCCCAGATGCTGCGGAGAGTCGTCTGTTCTGGTCGCCCGACTCCAAGAAGCTGGCATTCGCAGCGAAGATCAATGGCAAGGAAGGCATCTACAGCGTGGAGTTTCCCAACAAGCTCTCGCCGTCGTTACTGGTCGCGAAGAGTGTCGGGTCGGTCGAGTGGCTGGCGAAAGATGATCGCATCGTCTATTTGGAGAAAGGGGTGCCGGGGAGTTTTTCGAAGGGGAAGTTCTCTAGTTATCCGTTCTCGGCAGCGCAGACCTACGATCAGAAAGCGAAGTTTCGTGTCGCCTTCCAGCAGATCTGGCGAGCGATGCGCGATCGCTTCTATGATGGAAACCACGGGGGTAAGGACTGGGATGTCGTGCGAGAGAAATACCAAGAGGCAGCGTCGAGTGCCGTCGACCTCGTTGCCTTCGAGAACGTCGTCGCGATGGTGCTCGGGGAGCTGAACGGCTCGCACCTTGGTTTTCGAGCCAGTGCTAGTCTGCGCACTAAGGTTGACTCTGGCGATTGGGTTCAACAGACCGGGCACCTCGGGGTGACGGTGGATGAGCGGGGTGGGAAGCTGGTCGTGAAGAGCGTGATTCTTGGCGGTCCGGCGGCGCGTGAGAGCAGTCGCCTGATGGAAGGGGATGTGCTGGTATCGGTCGATGCTACTGAAGTCAAGGCGCGGTCAGATCTGTTGCTCATGTTAAATGGATTGCCAGGGAAGCGCGTCGACGTCGTCGTCCAACGCGGTGGGGAGAAGCTTGCACCGATGATTATCCCAACGATCAGCTATGCGGCGGCACGTTCCCTGCAGCAAGTCGCGTGGGTGGAGTCGAACCGCCACGAAGTCGAGCGGCGCAGCAAGGGGCGATTGGGTTACCTGCATGTCTCACGGATGATGTGGGAGCAGTTCGAGAATTTCGAGCGTGAGGTTTTTGCGGTGGGTGCTGGGAAGGAAGGGATCGTGATCGACGTGCGTGACAACGGTGGAGGGTTTACAGCGGATCACTTGCTGACGGTGTTGATGACGAAAGACCATGCGTTCACCGTGCCGCGCGGGGGCGGTGTCGGCTACCCAGGGAGCCGGCGGGTCTACTGGACGTGGAACAAGCCGATCGTGGTGCTCTGCAACCAGAACAGTTTCAGCAATGCCGAGATTTTTGCCCATGCGATCAAAACCCTGGGGCGAGGGAAAGTGGTCGGTGTCCCAACGGCTGGAGGGGTGATCTCGACCGGATCGGCGACGATCATGGACATCGGGAGCCTGCGGATCCCGTTCCGTGGCTGGTTCAAGAGCGACGACGGCGAGGACATGGAATTGAATGGGGCGGTGCCGGGAGTGGTGGTCTGGCCACAGCCCGGTGATTTTTCCCAAGGGATTGACCGGCAGCTCAGCAAGGCAGTCGACGTTCTGGAGAAGGATGTCGAGACTTACCTGGCTAGGCCTAAGCCCCAGCCTCGCAAGGCCAGCGAGCGCGGGTGATTGCAGATTTTTCCGGTAAGATATCGGGGGCGGTGGGCGTAACTCTAGTAAGAGAATCCCCAGCTCGTAGCTGGGGTCTCGTGCTTTAGATTCAAGTTATGAAAAGTGAAATCCCAAGACGTTCATTTCTGCGTGGCATGGGGGCGCTGATTGCGCTTCCCGCCCTGGAGTGCATGACCCCAGTGGTTCGTGCTGCTGGTGGATTTACTGGCAAATCGGCCGGTGGAGCCCCGGTGCGCATGGCGTTTATCTATTCGCCCAATGGCCGGATCATGGATCAGTGGACGCCAAAGGGTGTCGGCAAAGATTTTGAACTCGCCAACAGTTTGTCGCCGCTCAGCAAGCACCAGTCGATGTTGCAGGTGCTATCGGGATTGGATCACGACAAGGCGAAGGCGAATGGCGATGGAGGTGGGGATCATGCGCGCGCGAACGCGACGTTTCTGACCGGCTGCCAGGCGAAGAAGACTTCCGGTGCAGACATCAAGGTGGGTGTCTCTGTCGACCAGCTGGCGGCGGCGCGTCTCGGCGATGATACCTTGCTTAGATCCTTGGAGATGAGCTGCGACCAGGGGCGTCAAAGTGGTAGCTGTGATTCCGGTTACTCGTGCGCCTACCAATACAATATCTCGTGGAAAGGGGAGCGTACCCCGATGGCTCCCGAACACGACCCGCGCGCAGTGTTCGAGAGGCTGTTCGGGGATTCGTTCGGCAAGGGCTCGGCAAAGGAGCGCGCCCGCCGGGCAGCTGAGCGCAAGAGTGTCCTCGACTACGTGCTCGACGATGCGAAACGGCTCAACCGGCAGCTCGGGCATAACGATCAGCAGAAGATCGATGAATACCTCACCGCGGTACGCGAGATGGAGCAGCGCATCGAGAAGGCGGAGAGCATGTCGCGTGCGCTGCCCGAGTCGAAGCGCCCGGTGGGCGTGCCGCCTAAATACCAAGACCACATCCGCGCGATGTATGATTTGATGGTGCTGGCATTTCAGACCGATTCGACCCGCGTCACCAGTTTCATGATGGCTCACGATGGGAGCAATCGAAGCTTCGCTGAGATCGGTGTCCCGCAAGGACACCACCACATCTCGCACCACAATCGTGACCAGACAAAAATGGAACAGGTGGCGAAGATCGATAAATTCTACGTCGAGCAGTTCGCGTATTTCATGGATCGCTTGAAATCGACGAAGGACATCGATGGTAAGACCCTGCTCGATAATTCCATGATCGTCTTCGGCTCGGGAATCGCTGATCCGAACAGCCATGCCCACGATGATCTGCCCATCTTGCTGGCGGGCGGTGGAGGCGGAACCCTACAACCCGGGCGTCACGTGAAGTTCGACGGCGATATCCCGCTGACGAACCTCTACCTGTCGATGCTAGATCGTGTCGGAGTTCGTGCGGAGCGGGTTGGAGATAGCGACGGGCGGTTGACGAATATCTAGTCACGCAGTCGCTTGCCGCAAACTGTGGATTGGGTCTTTGACGCGCTTGAGATTGGTGAGCCAGCTCGGCGCTGGAGACAAACCTGCTGTTTGGCGCCTGGGCTCAGGCCTTGTCCGACTCAGCTTTGATCGACTCGAGTTCTTCCCAGCGCTTGTAGAGCTGTTCGTTCTCGGTCTTCAAATCCTTGAGCTGCTTCTCCAGGGCGGGGAGTTCTTCGACCTTGTCTTTGTAGAACTCTGGGTCGGCGAAGTTGGACTCGATTTTTGCGATGCGTGTCTCGAGTTTGCCAATGGTTCCCTCCATGTCCTCAAGCTCGCGTTCCTCTTTCCATTTTAGCTTGCGGGGCGCTACTGCTTTCACCTCCTGCTGCGGAGTCGGGGGGGCGACTTTTCTAGCCTTCTTCTGTTGGTTCTTTTTACTGCCGAATTTCTCGCGGTAGTAGCTGAAGTTCCCGACCTGGAAACGCACCTGCCCGTCGCCCTCGAAGGCGATGATGTTATCGCAGACACGGTCGAGGAAGTAGCGATCGTGGCTGACGACGACGACGACCCCTGCGAACCCGAGGATCGCCTCTTCCAAGACCCGCAGCGTCTGGAGGTCGAGGTCGTTGGTTGGCTCGTCGAGCACCAGGAAGTTGCCGCCATTGTGGAGGATCTTGGCGAGTAGCACGCGGCTCTGTTCTCCCCCGGAGAGGCAGTCGATGCGCATGTTGAGGCGGTCGTCTTCGAACAGGAAGCGGCGCAGGTAGCTGCGGATGGAGATCGTGTCCGGTCCGAACTGGACGACTTCCGAATCGCCACCGACCTCCTTGATGATGCTGTTTGAGCCGTCGAGTTGCAGGCGCGCTTGGTCGACGTAGTTGAAGTGGGTGCGCTTGCCGATGCTGACCCCGCCCTCGGTTGGCTCGCGCTGCCCCATGAGGGTTTTGAGCAGGGTGGTTTTCCCTAGGCCGTTGCGACCCGTGATCCCGGTGCAGGTGCCGGGTTCAAATTCGAGATCGAGATCGGCGAACAGCCAGCGGTTATCGAGATGAACACCAATCCCTTTGGCATCTACCACCGTGTTGCCGAGACGCGGCGCTGGCGGGATGATGAGATCCATGTTGAGTTCCTTCTCCGGAGCCGCCTCGCCCTCGATCTTGTAGAAGTTATCTAGCCGGCTGCGTGACTTGGTGGTGCGCGCTTTGACGCCGGCGCGCACCCATTCGATCTCGCGCCGTAGAAAGCCCTGGCGTTTTCCCTCGCGTGCCCGGTCCTGCTCCTGGCGGACTGCCTTCGCCTCGAGGAAATCGTTGTAGCTGCCCTGGTGGGAGAAAAACTTGCCGTCCGCCAGCTCGACGATGCGGTTGGCGATGCGGTCGAGGAAGTAGCGATCGTGGGTCACGAACAGGCAGGCACTACCCGAGCTGATGAGAAACTGCTCAAGCCAGGTGATTGATTCGACATCGAGGTGGTTGGTCGGCTCGTCGAGAATCAACAAGTCCGGGCGCGAGATGATCGCGCGGCACAGGGCGACGCGGCGTTTCTCCCCGCCGGAGAGTTCGCGGACGTTGCGTTCCGGGAGAGGGGCACCGAGTTCCTCCATGGCAGTGGCGATCCTCGAATCGAGGTTCCATCCGTCAGCGGCCTCGATCTTGTTCTGTAGCTCGTCGTGGTCACCGCCGGTGCCGGACTCGAAGCGTTCGATCAATCCGATGATGTTGGCGGCGCCATCACGGATGTTGTCGATGACGCTGGCATCCTCGCGCAGGGTGAACTCCTGGGAGAGGTAGCCGACGACGATGTCGTTGCGGGTAGCGATGTCGCCACTGTCTGGGTGTTCGACCCCGGCGAGAATTTTGAGGAAGCTGGACTTGCCGCAGCCGTTGCGGCCGACGAGCCCGACCTTGTCGCCCTCGTGGATGGCGAGGGTCGCGTCTTCGAGGACGATCTGATTGCCGTAGGCAAGGTTCAGATCAGTAGCGGATATTAGGGCGGACAAAGGCGGTGTAAGAGTCTAGTTTTTAGGTGCGAATTTATCTTCCGCAAATTTTCTCGCGGCAGCGCCCGTGTGGAGCTGCCCGTCCATCACGATACTGGATTTTCCACCAGTCATCTCAGCGATCTCAATAAGCGAGCCAAAAGTCGGTCCGCCGATCTCCATGCCGATGGTGTTGATGCGGACGTTGTTCGGATTGATGCGAGCCATGTCGATGATCATCTCCTCGCGGTCGCTGGCCTCGCCGTCTGTGAGCAACCAGATGACCCGTGGTGGTGGCACCATGGAGAGTGCCATGCGTGTCGGCGGGATCCAGTTGGTCGCGCCGCCGATCTGCATGTTGGCCAGATCATCACGGGAGCGTTGGATGTTATCCTTGGTCGCCTTGAGCCACGGGATCCGATCTTTTGGATCGTCGGGGTCACGGAATGGCGCGCTGCCGACGTTCTCACCGCCGAGCCACGGGCGGTGGGAGTAATAGATAACGTTGTAGGAGACGCCAGCGGGGAGCGTGGAAAGCGAGCGGTCGAGCTCCTTCTTCAAGGTGGCGATGCGGCTGCCCTGGCTCATGGATCCAGAGAAATCGACAATGAAGATCGCGCGGCTGACCTCTGCGCTATCACCGAAGAACATCACCGTGCCTCCGCCGTCGCCGTCGCCGTCTCCGAAGCCAAGCCCATGCCCAAATTTGGCAGCGACCCCGAAGGCGTCTGGGTCGACTTCTTCGACCTCTTCGACCGCGATTGGCATCGCCACATTGGTGGTGATGATTTGTGCGCGGGCGGAACTCGAGGCGGGATTTGGTTTGCGGCGCACCGCTTTTGCAAATTCCTGTTTCTCGATCTTCGGTGGGCCAGGATCACTGTCGACTGAATTGACGACGATGAGCGCCTCCGGTGGCCAGTTGTGGATGACGATGAAATAGAGGAGCACTCCGATCAGCACGTGCACGAGTCCGGCAACGATGAGTGACGCCGTCCGGCGTTGTTTGCTAGCCGTCTCCAAGACTTCCTCCTGTTGCTCGCTGGAACCTCCAGTGAAATTGACCGGAGCGAGTTCGAAACGATCGTCGTAGTCGGAGGCCTGCCGGTGCTTGCGGGCGATGCTCGGTGCCGGGACGGTGAAGCGCGATAAGTCAGGCTGGTGCAGGGCTTCCTTTTCCGGGGTGCTGGAAACTGGGGCGGCAGCTGGCTTGTCGTAAGCCTCCTGCGCGGCAGGAGATTCCTCGGCGATTGGTTCGCCGTGTAGCCAGGCGCCGACATGCGGATCTGCTTCAGCCTGATCGATGACGTTCGCTGATAGATGGTGCTGATGGCAGGCGTCGCGATCTCCGGCTTCCATGTAGAGCCTTGCGAGGGCCGCGTGGGCGCGGGCGTTGCTCGAATTGCGTTCGAGCACTGCCCGGTACAGGTCAATCGAGTAAGCGTGGTTGGTGTGGGCGAACACGCTGGCTGCGAACTCGAGGCTGCCCTCGTCGCTCGGCCACTCGGGCGCGCTGCTGAGAACGTCTGAGGTGCCCTGGACGTCGCCGCTGGACCAGAGGAGTTCGGCTAGTTGTTGTCGGGTGTCCCACAGTTCGGGCGAACGCTCGAGGGTACTCTGCAGGATCTGGATCGTTTTATCTTCCATGTCGAATTGTTAGGGGCATCAGCAGCACGCTATTCTAACCATAGACCGCCGGGGCATGCAACGCGGATTGTGAGTGCGATGATTCTCTAATTCTAGGGGATTTCTACCTTGCCAATCGGCCGCTGGTGCGGAGAGTCGATCGATGCCGACTGTCGCGAGCTATTGTACTACTTTTTTAAAACCTGAGATGCTGCACATTTACCGGCAGGTGACTGGGCTGGAGGCGTTCGAAACCTTCGTCGTCACCAAGCACCGGCAGAGCGAGGAGCAGTTCCCGTTCGACGACGTCGAGATGGCGCCAGACGTGCGCAGCAATTTTGTCAGGCGCTTCTGGTTGAAGTATATGAAGAAGGAACCGCCAATCGTTTACCGGGGCGAATACGGGGTGCTGAATCGTTTGCTCGAAAGGCGCCATGCCGATCTGATGCACGTCTACTTCGGGCACACGGGTGTACACCTCTTGCCATTCATCAAGCGCTGGCCGAAGCCGGTGGTGGTCTCGTTCCACGGCATGGACATCATGCCGCGTGAAGACAAGCCGGGCTACTTGGACAACCTCAAGGATCTGTTGCAGACGATCCCGCTGGTGATGGCGCGTTCACATTCGCTAAAGGACCGCATGCTCGATCTCGGTTGCCCGGAAGAAAAATTCCGCCTCAATCGCACCGGCATCCCGCTGGGCAATTTTCCATTCATCGAGCGGCAGCCTCCGGTTGATGGCGCTTGGCATTTTGTGCAGGCCTGCCGCCTCGTCGAGAAGAAGGGTCTGGACGTCGCCCTGAAAGCGTTCGCTAGATTTTCGGCGAGCCGGCCAGGGGCGCGATTTACAATCGCCGGTGACGGGCCACTGCGTGAGACGCTCGATCGCTTAGTGGCCGAGCTCGGTCTGGAAGAGACGGTGCGCTTCGCCGGATTCCTCTCCGAGGATGCGCTGCGCGACCTGTATCACTCGGCGCATGTGTTTGTGCACCCGAGTCAGATCACCGAGGATCAAAACCAGGAGGGGATCCCGAACTCGATGCTGGAGGCGATGTCGACTGGCTTGCCGGTTCTTGCTACCAGACATGGTGGCATCCCCGAGGCGGTCGATGACGGCGCGGCGGGTCTGCTGAGTGCTGAGCGGGACGTCGATGGCTTGCTTGATCACATGGAGCGCCTGCTTTCCGAACCTGGCAGCTGGGCGGCGATGGGGCGTCGGGCATCGGATGACATGCGTGAAAACTTTGAGCAGAAGGCGCAGGTGCGTAAGCTAGAAAACATCTACCAAGAACTGCTGGAGGGGCACCGTGGCAGCTAAGGGCGAGAGCGACGAGTTGCCGCTGGTGGTCAGCGTGTGTGGGACTTACCTGAAGAAGGAGATGCAGAGTCTCTACCGGCAGATCATCTCGTTGCAGCGCCACCGCAATCTGGTGCTGGCTGAGCGGATCGAGAATGCCGAGATGTTTCCTTTCGAGCCGGTGATCCAGATGGAGAAGCTGGTGCGGCCGCGACTGCGGGGGAATTTCATCCTGCGCTTCTGGTACAAATACGTGGTGAAGCAGTGGCCGCCGCCGCGCCCGATCAACAAGGAGGTCAAGCCCTACTACCCGTATGACATGGTCGACTTGATCGCGAGGCACCAGCCCGCCCTAGTGCATGTCTACTACGGGCACAAGGCGGTGAAGTATCTCGAGATGATGCGCGCCACCGGCGTGCCTTGGGTGGTGTCTTTCCACGGGGTCGATGTCGTCAAATTCATCGATGAACCTGGCTATGCCGAATCGCTGCGTGAGGTGTTTCGCGAGGCGCAGCTCGTCATGGCGCGCAGTGGCTCGCTACTCGATCGTCTCGAGGAGTTGGGCTGCCCGAAGGACAAATTACGGATGAACCGCACGCCGATCCCGCTAGACGGGATCGAGTCGTTCGAGAGGACACCTCCGCGCGATGGTCGATGGCGATTGGTGCAGGCCTGTCGGCTGATCGCGAAGAAGGGGATCTTCACCTTGCTGGATGCCCTGCCGAAGGTGATCGAGCAGTGGCCGGATTTGAAGTATTGCCTCGCCGGGGTCGGGCCGGACCGGGAGCGCATCGAGGCGGCGGTCAAGGAGAGGGGGCTTGATAGAAATGTGGAAATGTTAGGCTGGCTCGATCAGGCCGGGCTCCAGGTCGAGTATGCAAAGGCACACGCGTTCTTGCACCCGAGTGAATTGACCGAGACGAACGACCAGGAGGGGGTGCCGAACTCGATGCTCGAAGCGATGGCAGCTGGGCTGCCGGTGGTGGCCACTTACCATGGTGGTATCCCCGAGGCGGTTACTGATGGCGAGGACGGATATCTCGTACCGGAACGCAGCGCAGATGAGTTGGCGGCGGCGATCCTCAAACTGTTGGCGGACGAGGAGCAGTTGCGGAAGCTCTCGAAGCGCGCTGCAGAGTCCGTGCGGAAAAACTTTGGCTTCGGGGATCAGATCGCCAACCTCGAGTCGGTGTATGAGGAGGCGTGTGTGCGTGCTGGCGAATCGTCTCCGTGATGGGGCTGTCTACCCCTTCGCTAGCTCGTAGCCCAGCGCTACCATGGCAACACCCAGAATCGCGCTGATCGCGACGTAGATCAGGGCAGTCGTAATGGCTCCATCGTGGATCATTTTCAGCGTGTCCAATCCGAAGGTGGAGAAAGTCGTGAAGCCGCCCAGGAACCCGGTGATGAGCAATAGCTGCGCAGGCCTCCCGATCGCGTCCCGCCCGATGAATCCGAAGGCGATGCCGATTAGTAGGCAGCCGATCAGGTTCACCGCGATCGTCCCATAGTGGAATTTCGAGGTGGGAAAGATCTGGCCGACGCCGTAGCGCGAGATGGCGCCGAAGAAGCCGCCAGCGCCGATGAGTAGGAGGTTCACCATGTCGGAGATGCTGGCGCTGGCGATGGCCGTTGACAAGCTCCAAGCGTGTCCTAATCTTGCCGCCATGAATAAAATTCTCGTTGCTTACTCCGGCGGTCTCGACACTTCCGTCTTGCTACTCTGGCTCAAGAAGCGCTACGGCGCGGAAGTCATCGCCTACTGTGCTGACGTCGGGCAGGAGGAGGAACTGGACGGGCTGGAGGAGAAGGCGCTCAGTACTGGAGCCTCGAAGTGCTTCATCGGAGATCTGCGAGAGGAGTTCGCACGTGATTATATTTTCCCGATGATCCAGGCGGGAGCCCTCTACGAGGGGCAGTATCTCCTCGGCACCAGCATCGCCCGGCCAGTCATCACCAAGGGGATGATCGACGTCGCGCGATCCGAGGGCGCCGACGCACTCGCCCATGGTGCCACCGGCAAGGGCAACGACCAGGTGCGCTTTGAACTCTCGGCGGCTTCGCTCGCCCCAGATATTGAGGTGATCGCTCCGTGGCGCATGGCGGACTTCCGCGAGGAATTCCCCGGGCGCGCCGAGATGATCGCCTATGCGGACAGAGAGGGGATCCCGGTGCAGGCCTCGGCGAAGAAGTCGTACTCGATGGATCGCAACCTGCTCCACATCAGTTTCGAGAGCGGGATCTTGGAGGATCCTTGGTTCGACTCTAGCACTGAGTCAAACCGCGACATGTTCGTCTTGAGCGTCTCGCCGGAAGAGGCTCCGGATACGCCGACCTATGTCAGCTTGCTCTGGGAGAAGGGCGACTGCATCGGCATCTCGACGGACGGGATCGACGAGTTGCTAGCGAAGCTCGGGGTCACGGCCGAGGGCAAGGATGGCGAATACACCAAGCTGTCACCGTTCGGCGTGATGAAGGTGTTGAACAAGCTTGCCGGAGCCAACGGTGTCGGTCGCGTCGACATGGTGGAGAACCGTTTTGTCGGAATGAAGAGCCGGGGTGTCTACGAGACTCCGGGTGGCACGGTGCTCTTCAACGCCCACCGCCAGATGGAAAGCCTGACGATGGACCGTGAGGTGATGCACTTGCGCGACTCGCTCATCCCGCGCTACGCAACTCTAGTCTACAACGGCTTCTGGTTCGCGCCGGAGCGCGAGGCGCTACAGG
>JBLHKE010000097.1:0-14888 GCA_047619485.1 Verrucomicrobiales bacterium
AAACACGCGCCAAGGGCAACAAGCAGGTCGACTTGAAAGATGGTGCGATGCGCATCTCCATCCACGAGGAAGCAGACCATGGTGTCTCCGTCGTCCACGATGCCGAGTTCACCAATGGAGCTGTCGAGCTGCGCTTCAAACTAGAGGCCAACGGTGACAGCCTCGGCCTCAACTTCGCCGACCTGAAATTCAAAGAAGTCCACGCTGGCCACCTTTTCGCAGCTCGGATCTACACCCACCGTGTCGTCCTCCAAGATCTCAAGACCGGCCGTATGGCAAAAGAGACTCACGCCCTGAACAAGGCCAAGAAACTCTCCGCCGAACAAAAAAAGGCGCTCAAGGAAAAAGAGAAGAGCTTCAAAAATAAGCTCGAGGTCGGCAAATGG
The DNA here is from genome assembly GCA_047619485.1 of Verrucomicrobiales bacterium. Taxonomy (GTDB): domain Bacteria; phylum Verrucomicrobiota; class Verrucomicrobiia; order Verrucomicrobiales; family DEV007; genus JBLHKE01. The sequence continues at coordinate 387 of JBLHKE010000097.1, forward strand.
TATAAACTACTCGTCGAAGTCAACGGCGACACACTCAAGGCTTCAATCGATGACAAGCAAGTCGGTTCGTTCAGTTCCCCAGGCATCGCCCACCCGACCAAGCGCACGCTGCGCCTAGCGGTTCCGAAGAACGCGGTGGTCGACGATTTAAAAATCTGGAAGAAGTAGCCGGGGCGTCTCGCCTCCCCAAAGAATCCCACAGCAGCAAAAGCATCCGTGCTTTTCGTCCCAAACCTACCCGCAGCACTTCTTAAACTTCTTGCCCGACCCGCAGGGGCAAGAATCATTGCGCCCGACCTTCTCGGCCTCACGCATCAGGCCTCCACCCTCATCGAGCAGGTAGCCCTCAGGCGTCTCCATTCTTGCAGCCGCCCCCCCCGGGCTCCACTGACCACTATCGTTCAATCGCATCTCCTCGGCCTCGGCAATCTCCGCTGAAATATTCTTACTCCACTGCCACAAGTTCTCTAGGATGACCACCGCGTCGAACTCTTCGACCCTCTCATCGGTTTGCCGATCTCTATTATTCGCGATCGATTTTTGAATCTCCTCGATCCCGCCAAACACCGCATTGTCAAGAAAGCCGGCCGCATCGGCCTCGGTCACCTCCCTCTCAAATTCGCTCCACCCCAAATTCGTGACCAGGCTGGTGATCGCATCCCAGAGCCCGGTATCCTCCAAGCGTGCGATGACATCCCGTAGTTCCTCCTGAAGGCGCTCGACGGAGTAATGGCCGCCCCACAGGAGGTGCTTGAACGAGTCCAACGCCGTCCACCGCACATAGCGATCGCCCCCCTGATCGAGCGCAAGTGCCTTGATCCCTTCCAGATCGCGCCAGCAGATCCGCGCAATGCAATCGTCCATCGCCTCCGTCAGAAAATCCCCGAACAGGAAGTCTACTAGATCTTCGTCGGCTCTCAACAGCTGTAGCAGGGCATCCGAAAACCGCTCGTCTTTGAACTCGGCAGCAAAGAACAGGGCGTAGTTCAGCCGATCCGAATCCTCGACGGTCATCGCATCCGGATCCGACTCGAACAGCGCCAACAGTGGCGGCGCCAGATCACGAAACTCAGCCCGCATCCGCGTGAAAACTTTCCCAGGCTCCGCTTCGATAGCGTCCAGCGGCAGCACCCAATCAGGAATCCCAGCTTCCTTCAGCTTTTGGAACGTTTCAGAATCGTGATCAATTTCGGGATTGGGCATGGCGTGAGTCTAGCTGGTAGCCCACAGCTTTCAACCTTCTCAGCCAAGCGCTGATAGCAGAGGATCCACACCATACCCGAGGACGGCGACCTCCTCGCAGACACGCGGGCACACATGATTGAGCTTTGTGCTCAGGCATTGGAAAAGTTTCGCGCAGAGACGCTGAAGAATTATTCGATCGGATTGAGGAACAATCCGCGCCTCTGATCGAGCCATCTTTGCTCTGGGTTATGGTATCCGGGGATGCATTTAAAATCGCTTTTGGGACAATATGGTCGTTTCCGCCAGAACAGTTGACACCCCCCATTCCTCTCCGAACTTCCGGTTAACCCATGCCAGATTCCACCAAGAACCCGTTCCGCGACAACTCCGCCACCGCCACGCGCCAAACGCCCGAGGCCTGCACGATCGTTATCTTTGGCGCGACGGGAGATCTCACCCACCGCAAACTCGTCCCAGCACTCTACAACTTGCTCGAGGACGGCGACCTGCCCGCCGACACGCAGATCGTGGGCTTCGCGCGTCGCGACAAGTCGGATGAGGAGTTCCGCGAGGAACTCAAGGAGGCCAACAAGGAACACTCGCGCCAGGGGCACGACGACGCCCTGTGGGAAAACTTCGCCAGCACCATCAGCTACCACAAGAGCGAATTCCAAGACCTCGAGGGTTACCACTCGCTCGCGAAAAAACTCGAAGAGCTAGAAGATAAAACCGGCACCAAGGGCAATCGCCTGTTCTACCTCGCCACCGCGCCGGAATTTTTTGACGATGTCCTGCTGCACCTCAAAGAGGCCGGGCTGAACGAGCCTAACAAGAACGCCTGGTCGCGCGTGGTCGTCGAGAAACCGTTCGGCAACGATCTCAAAACCGCCCAGCACCTCAACAAAGTCGTCAGCAAGACCTTCGCGGAAGAGGACACCTACCGCATCGACCACTACCTAGGCAAGGAGACCGCGCAGAACATCATGGTGCTGCGCTTTGCCAACGCCATCTTCGAACCGTTGTGGAATCGCGAACACGTCGACCACGTGCAGATCACCTGCGCCGAACACCTCGGCATGGAGGGCGGTCGCGGTGGTTACTACGATAAAGCCGGCGCGCTGCGCGACATGGTGCAGAACCACCTGCTGCAACTGCTCAGCTTGGTCGCCATGGAGCCGCCCACCGACCTCAGCGCGGACGGCGTACGCGACGAGAAAGTCAAAGTCATCCGCACGCTGCCCAAGGTCACCCACGACAACATCACTGCTCACGCGGTGCGCGCGCAGTACACAGAGGGCTTCATCAACGGCAAGAAAGTCCCTGGCTACCGCGAGGAAGACCGCGTCCCGGACGACTCGATGACGGAGGCCTACGTCGCGCTGCGCTTCACCATCGACTCGTGGCGCTGGGCTGGAGTGCCTTTCTATATCCGCATGGGCAAACGCCTGCCGAAGAAGGCCACCGAGATCTCGGTGCACTTCAAAAACCCTCCCGGAGTGCTCTTCAACACCATCGACCGCAGCGAGACCCCACACTGGGAAGACGTCAACATCCTCGTCATCCGCATCCAACCGGACGAGGGTATCTCGCTGCAGATGCACTCAAAAATCCCCGGCAACACCCTACAGATGGAACCCGTTAAAATGGATTTCCGCTACAGCACCTCCTTCGGCAAGGGCTCGCCTGAAGCCTACGAACGACTGCTGCTCGACGCCATCGCCGGTGACGCGACCCTCTTCGCCCGCCGCGACGAAGTCGAGAACGCCTGGCGCTACATCGACGCCATCCAGGAGGCGTGGCACGACAGCGCCAACCCGCCGCCGATGGCAGAGTTCCCCGCCGGCTCCTGGGGTCCGAAAGAAGCCGACGACCTGCTCGCCCAGGACGGCCGCCACTGGAGGAGGCTCTAGAGATGTCGCACCCATTCGGCCAAGACATCCCGATCGGCAACATCGACGCCGAACTACGCAAGCTGTGGCTCGATGATGACGCCAACACGCGCGCGTCACTCACCAACTTCGCCATCTACAGCGAACGCGATGATGCCCTTGCTGAGAACAGTGCCCTCATCGAGGACATCACCGCCGAGCAGGCCTGCCGTGCGATCCTCATCCAAGCCGACCCGAACTGCAAAGAGGCCGGTGCGCGCGCCTGGGTCACCGCCCACTGCCGCATCGATCCACGCGGACAGAAGAACATCTGCTCCGAGCAGATCTCCTTCGACCTCTGCGGACCGACCGGCGACCTGCTGCGCAACATCGTGTTTGCCCACCTCGACTCCGACCTACCGCTCGTCTTCTGGTGGCAGGGCGACCTGAACGAGAACTTCGACGAGCGCCTCTACTCGCGCATCGACCGGCTACTGGTGAACTCCGACAAGTGGGACCAGCCCCGCCAATCATTCGCCGCGCTGCGCCAGGCGCTCGAGGACACCGGTGGCCGCATCGCCATCCACGATCTCAGCTGGTCGCGCAGTTACCATTTCCGCCTCGCGATCGCAAAGCTATTCGATGATCACTTGGCACTGGGCCAACTAGCGAACCTAAAAAAGATCACCATCACCCACGAAGACGGCGTGCCACTCGCGGCGCGCATGCTCGGCGCCTGGATCGCCGACCGGGTCGCAGGCCTGGCGGTCGAGTTCGAGTATCTCCAAGACGGGCAAGGGGCGAACCTCACCCGCATCAACTTCGACACAGGAAAATCCAAGTTTTCGATCGAGCGCGAGGGCAACTCACGATTCCTCAAGACGCGGATCGACTGCCCGGAAAAGAGCCACGAGACGCTCAGCCCAGCCGGCCCCGAGCACCGCAGTGACCTTATCACCGACCTGATGGCACGGGCAGGCAGTAATTCGCGCTACCGCCAAATCTTGAACTCGCCGAATTTCGCTTGGTAGCGAATTGGTTGGGGACGGCTCTGAGCAAAGCGTGAAAGAAATAGGCGATGCCCGGATTTCCTCCCAGAGCTCCGGACATCGCCTGCTTACTCGAGCCCCCCTCCTATGGCGGGCTCGTTAAGTGGAAGTTCCTGCAGGAAGCAACCCCTTACATACCTCCTACCCGGTTTGGAGAGGAATGTTTCGGGCTAATTTAAAGTTAACTCACAATTAATTCATTACGAACAACTTATGATCCATGAAAAACCGCCGCCGCGCAGTGTTCGTTGACCCCGCTGAGCCCAATCGCCACTTGAGGTGCCCCTTGCTTAGCTTTCTCGAAACCGAAGAGGCACTGCCATCCACCGGCCACGCCCAGCCCCTCGCCCAACACATCGCGGGTCGCGTTCGGCTCCACCCAAGTAGGATTGCCTACCACTGCCTCGCGCACCCGATCCTCAGCCTCCCGCCTGGGCTGCGTCGAGGTAATCAATTCCGGTCCCGCGATCTGCGCCAACTCCACCTGTGGCGAATCGCTCTTTTCCAAATACAAGGCCGCACTTCCCTCCCCCATCACGCAGCCGGGTTGGAACAGGTTCATCGCCTCCGCGGTCAGCCAGTCGAACTCCTCAGCACACACCACGACGCAGCCGTCGACCTCGTCATTCAAGAGCCAACCAGCCGCGATCTCCAGACCACAGAGAAACTCTGCGGTGTCTCCGATCATCGTGTAGTTGACCGCATGCGATCCTAACATTGCCGAAAGATGGCTCGACGGCGCATTGAACACCGTCTCCGGGAAAACGATCGGGCTCGCTGTGTGCGGATCCGCCAGCACCTCACGGTAGAAGCGCTGGCTGTAGTTCACACAACCACAGAAAAGCGTCGTCACCACGCCGAGCCGCAGTTCCCCTGCCTTCACCGCGAGCCCACGCTCATCGCCGATCGCCTCGAGCGCAGCCGCGGCGATGTAACGCCCGACAGGACTCGTGCGCCGCAGACGCGGGTTGCGGAAGATCGGTAGCTTCACCTTCGGCACCGGGCGGACCAGGCTCGGGTCGTCCTCGCGTCCCGGGCGGACACGCTCCTCGACCGGCAAGCGTTTCCCGAGTGCCAGCGCCTCGTTAAAAACCCCAATCCCCCATCCTGCGGGCGACACGGCACCAGCTCCTGAGATGCCGATCTTGCTCATGCTCGCACCTCCCTCATGATCACCGTCGCATTCGCGCCCCCGAAGCCGAACGAGTTGGTCAGCACACAGTTGATCTCCGCATCTCGGGGCTCGCGCACCAGGTCGAAGGTGCACACGTCATCCGGCGTCTCGACGGTCATCGTCGGCGGCAGCCAGTTGCCACGCATCGCCATCACGGCGATGACGGCCTCGACCGCACCCGCGCCCCCGAGCAGATGCCCGATCGACGCCTTGGTCGAACTCACTGCCACTCCTGCCACATCCTCCCCCGCCCAACGTTGGATCGCGCGTCCCTCAGCGATGTCATTCAGCGGCGTCCCGGTCCCGTGAGAATTGATATAATCGACATCTCTCGCGGTCACCCCCGCCTCTTTGCAAGCCGCCTGCATGCTGCGCAAGGCGGCATCTCCTTCAGGATGGGGTTGAGTCAGGTGATGCGAATCGGTCGAGGCACCGTAGCCGATGATCTCGCACAAAATCTCCGCGCCACGGGCACGTGCCGCCTCCAGCGTCTCCACGGTCACCAACGCCCCCCCTTCACCCAAAGCGAGGCCGTCGCGGTTCGCATCGAATGGTCGTGGAGTCCCTGTGGTTAGCGCCTGCAGCGAATCAAAACCCGCGAACACCATCGCACTGAGCGCATCATAACCGCCGCAGAGGACACGTTCCGCCTGCCCGCGTTTCACCAGATGGAAGGCATGCCCGATCGCATTGGCACCAGAGGAACACGCATTGGTTACGATCGATACGGGGCCCGACAACCCGAGCGCATCCGCAAGCTGACGCGCCTGCGTCTGCGTCTGGTATTGCCAGACACGCAAAGCCTGCCCACGCTGTGAACCCGGCGTATCCACCGACTGCCGGTAGTAGGCCTCTCCGATCTGCATCGCTCCAGCCGAAGTCCCCAAACAAATCGGCACCCGACCAGCAGCACCCGGCCCCCAACCCGCCTGAGCCAATGCCTCAGCACCGGCGTGGATCAGCATCGCCGATGGTCGATCCACCCGCGCCGCCTGCTTGGATGAGAGCAGGTTCTCTGGCAACTCATCAGGTAGCGTCAGCTCACCGGCACGGCCGACGCGCTGTCGGCTGGTATCAAACAGCGTGATGTCGCGCAGTGCCGATCGCCCTTCGCGGAAGCCTTGCGCATTGGCCGCGTAGCCGTTGCCCATCGAGGTAATGATACCAGCGCCGGTGATCACGACGCGCCGACTTTCCCCAGTTCGGAAATCTGATGCGAGAAATGCCATCCCTACCGAGTGCCCGAGCGCGTCTTCGAAATTTCCTCAACGGCATCCACGACCTCTTTCTCCAACCCCGCGAGTCGATCACCTTGTGCCAGCTCGCCAAAGATCCGTGCGTAGAAAACTGCCGCCGCCACCGAGTTGCCAACCTTGCTCGGATGACTCCCATCTTTCGACCAGAGTTCGTCCCGCTTGAGCTTCGCCCACACCTGACCGACCGGTACCACTTCACCGCCACACGATTTCGCCACCGCGGCGTAGCCCTCGGTGAGCCGCCCCTGCATCTTCTCGAACGTATCATCTTTGCGGTTACGCGTGTCCCCATCGCGCCTCCCCCAGGTCTCGAAAAAAAGCACCTCAGCTCCAGATTTCTTCGCCAGATCCGAGATCGATTTCGCCGCCGCCACCATCATCTTCTGTGCCTGTTCCTTTGGGAAAGACGGGATCTGGCTCTGTTCCTGCAACACCACGTAGTCCCAATTCGCAGCGGAGATCTTGTCCTTGGTCGCATTGGCTGCCGCGTGCTTCTCCAAGCTCCAACCACCCTTGGTCACCTGCTCGACGACCACTTTCTTCCCTTTCGATTCAGCCAGTTTCGCAAAAACCTTCGGTATCTGAAAACTATAACTATTCCCGACGAACAGCACCCGGACAGCGTCATCCCCCGCCGATGAACTTGCCTGCAACAGGCTCCAGAGAAGAAAACAGAATAGGGAGATAGGACGCACGGATCCACTCTAACCATTGCCGGGCAAAAATCCACCCAATGCGGAAGCAGATTCGATTTGTAAATCGGGCTGCAAGACCCAAGTTTGCGCAGATTCCGAATGCCGAACTCGCTCCATGAACGGTGGCAAAAAACTGTCGCAGCACACCCCGAGGCGATCGCCCTGACCGATGCGTCGAGCGGTGAAATACTGACATTTTCCGAACTGGAGGCTCGCGCGCGCCGCACGTTGCCACACCCATTCCCCGGTGGGAATTCGGTCGAGTTCATCGCCCAGACGATCGCCGCCTGGCGCGTGAATATTGCAATCTGCCCACTGGAAGCCAACTGCCCCGAGCCAGAGATCGCTGATCTACCCAGCGGCACCGCCCACATCAAAACCACTTCTGGATCAACGGGAACACCACGGCTCGTCCTATTTGACGCAGATCAACTCGCCGCCGACGCCGCGAACATCGTCGCCACCATGCAACTCACGGCGGATCGATCGAACATCGGCGTCATCTCCATGGCGCATTCCTACGGGTTCTCCAACCTCGTCCTGCCGCTCCTGTTGCACGGCATCCCGCTGATCATTTGTAGCGACCCGCTACCCGGATCATTCTCGCGAGCCCTAACCTTCCTACCAAAAACTGGCGGCTGCGTCCCCGCCGTCCCTGCGATGTGGCGCGCCTGGCTGAACTCCGGGTGCCTCGACGTCGATCGAATTCGGCTCGCCATCTCCGCAGGCGCGCCCCTCACCTCCGAGCTGGAGAATCGAATTTTCGACGAGGCCGGGATCAAAGTGCACAATTTCTATGGATCCAGCGAGTGCGGGGGAATCGCCTATGATGGTACGGACGCCCCGCGCAGTTCTCCACAGGCGGTCGGCACACCGATGTCTGGTGTCACCACCAGCCTCTCATCTGAAGGCTGCCTGATCGTGCATAGTAGCGCCGTCGGCACGACCTACTGGCCGGCGCCGGAGACAGATGTCTTGGGCGGAAGCCGCTTCGTGACCAACGACCTCGCCAAAGTTGCACCAGACGGTAGCATCACACTGCGCGGCCGTGCGGGCGACCGCATCAATATCGCCGGGCGCAAACTCGATCCCAGTACGATCGAGGCCGAGCTTGCGAAACACCCCTCCGTCACCCAATGCCTCGTTTTTGGTATCGCCAGTCCTGATCCGGAACGAGTGCAAGAGATCGTCGCCATTACCGATGGGGGCGAAGAAGTGGCTCTCCGTGCCCACCTCGCCAAACGGTTGCCATCCTGGCAGAGAATCCGCCACTGGTGGGTCAACCCTTCGCTGAAGCCGAACTCGCGCGGCAAGCTCTCCCGCAGCTTGTGGCGGGAAAAATGGCTCGCCCGCTAGCCCGGATGGCACCAGTTCGAAATTTTCATCGAACCATTGTGGTGACCGACTCGAGCCGAGAGTTCGAGAGTAAAGTGAGATCTTTCAGCAGCCATGTAGCGTAGCCTTCAGGCTGCGGCCGCAACGGCAGTCCCATTGTCCAACCTTTGATGACGCAGAGACTCAGTAATTACTTCTCTTCGCCGGGCGCGGTTTCTTCCGTCTCTGCAGCAGCTTCTTCCGTCTCTGCAACCGTTTCTTCCGCCTCTGCAGCCGTTTCTTCCGTCTCTGCAGCAGCTTCTTCCGTCTCTGCAGCAGCTTCTTCCGCCTCTGCAGCCGTTTCGTCCGTCTCTGCAGCAGCTTCTTCCGCCTCTGCCTCCGCAGCCGAAGCACCGCCGAGGGCCAAGCGCTCGTCCGTCTCGAGCAACTTGCCTAAATTTTCCCAATCCACCGGACGCTGCAGCTTGAACATGTGAAGGTAGATCGCGACCACCTCAGAATCCTTGCGGCTGAGCAGCATCTTGATCCCCTCCTCCAGTTTGTCTCCATCGAGTTCCTCGGGCAATTCCCCCTCGACCGAGCCTTCGCCATCGTGGTCGATCTCCAGCTTGTCCAAGAGCATGACCAACATATCGGTGTGCTCTTTCATCAACCAAGTCTGCAACATGTGCTCGCCCACCGCGACGCTGGTGCGCATCTTCAACATATCGATCATCCACTCGATCTGCTTGTCCCCAGAGCGCTTCTGGATGAAGGCCGGGCGCAGCTTGCGCTGAATCGCCAGCGAGGAGAGCCCGGTCTTGTAGGTGTCGCGATCCTCCTTGCGTAGATACGCTAGGCCGGCCGCCGCCAACTCGGGGGACATCTTCTGGTAGAGCTCGTGTGGGAATAACATGACGGCTTACCTGAATGATCTGCGCCATCATGTCAATCGAATTCCATCTCCTCCGCACCATTGACGCCGTCCGATCCCCGCCCTAGGTGCGTAGTAGAACAAGCAAGTGAAAGTCATCTACCTCACCGCCGGCGCCGCCGGCATGTATTGCGGCAGCTGCATGCGCGACAACTCGCTCACCGTGGCCCTGCGCGAACTCGGCTGCGAGACGCTGCTCGTGCCGACCTATACCCCGATCCGCACCGACGAGCAAAGCGTCGCCGAAGACAGGATTTTCTTCGGCGGCATCAACGTCTACCTCGAGCAGAAATTCCCACTGTTCCGCAAGCTGCCCGACTTCCTCACCGGATGGCTCAGCAGCCCGAAAGTCATCGGCACCCTCACCAGGCGCTCTATCAAAATCAAAGCCTCAGAACTCGGTGACCTGACGCTATCGATGCTTCGCGGCGAACACGGCAACCAGGCCAAGGAGGTCACGCAGCTGGTCGAATGGCTCTCCGTTGAGAAACCCGACCTGATCAACCTCACCAACCTCCTCATCGGAGGTTTCATCCCAACGCTCAAGCGACACCTCGATTGCCCGGTCGTCGTCACGCTGCAGGGCGATGACCTGTTCCTCGGACAACTGGTCGAACCTCATCGCAGCGCGGCACTAATAGAGATCAAGAAACTCGCTCGGGACGTGGACGCCTTCGTCGTGAACAGCCGCTACTACGCGGACGAGATGGCGCAACTGCTCGAGCAGCCTACCGAAAAATTCCACATCGTCCCCCTCGGTGCCGATGCCACCGACATCCTCGCCGCCCCAGCTAGTCGCCACGACGGCACCAGCAAAAACCTCGGCTACTTCGCGCGCATCTGCCCTGAGAAAGGCTTCGACCTGCTAGTCGACGCCTTCATCGAGCTGAAAAAGTTGCCAGCAATGGAGCAGGCGAAATTCAAGGTAGCTGGCTGGCTCGGTGCCAACGATGAGGAGTTTTTTCAGCAACAGGTCGCCAAAATCGAAGCCGCTGGCCTCAGTTCTGATTTTCACCACGCTGGCTCGCCCGACCGCGACGCCAAACGTGAGTTCCTGCGGGGCCTAGACGTCTTCAGCGTACCCACCACCTACCGCGAACCAAAAGGTATCTACGTGATCGAGGCGCTGGCGGCTGGCATTCCAGTCGTGCAACCCGACCACGGCCATTTCCCCGAGCTATTGGCCCGCACCGGTGGCGGCATCCTCTTCCCAGCTGGAGATCGGGATGCCCTCGTCGAAAATCTTGTCGGGTTACTGGAAGACACCACCCGGCGTCGCACCCTCGGCAATGAAGGACGTAAGAACGTTGCTACCATGGCCAGCGCGAACCGGATGGCCGAGGAGACCCTCGCAGTTTATCGAAGTCTAAGAACTGCGCGTGCGAAGACCTAGTGCTCAAAGCATCCCTGCTTTGAGCCTAGTCTCCACGTTCACAAAAATGCCTGCGCATCGCGCATTTTCCGCAGTTGATATGCTCGTTCGGTTTCGCAGCACTCTCTGGCGAGTTCGGCCGCGGGTGCCGATCAACCGGCAAATGATGGTGACTCCGAACCCTGAATCGAAAGGCGACTACTCCGTGCCACCAGCAGCAGGCTCAGGCGTCTCAGCAGCAGGCACAGGTTCCACTTCAGCTGGTTCCACTTCAATGGCAGGCGCTTCCGAACCACCCTCAACCGCAGGGGCTGGTGTGTTCGCTGCACCAGGAGTCGCTTCCGACTCCGCCGGAGGTAGAGGCGTTGGCACCGGCACAGTAGCTGGCGCAGGCACAGGAGTTGGCGCAGGCACAGGAGTTGGCGCAGGCACAGGAGTTGGGACAGGCGTCGGCACAGGCACAGTAGCTGGTGGCACAGTAGCTGGAGTAGGCGTCGGCACAGTAGCTGGCACAGATGTCGGCACAGGCGCAGGAATTGGCGTCGGCGTCACTTCTGGTTTCGGCTCTGGTTTGGGATCCTCCGGTTCGGCTGGAGCAGCCGGTGCCGCCGCTTGAGCGATACGCGTCTCCACCGCCTCGAGCCGCTCGATCGCCTTGGCAACGAATGGGCTGCCGACATGATTCACGCCAAACGACTCGTAGAGCTCTTTCGCCTGCTCCAGATCCCCTTTCGAGACCAGCGTCTCAGCTTTAAAGACGGAAGCCAACGCGGCTTTGGATGACTTATCTCCGGCATCGATCACTTCTTGGAAGTAGCCGAGAGCCTCATCATAGTCCCCATCCTTCTGGCGGATACCGCCTAGACCGAGCATCGCGTCGTAGTGCAGCGGATGATCAGGATAGTCCTTGAGGAATTTCTGCAACGAAGCCGTCGCACCATCAAGATCGGAGGCCAAGATCTGCTGGTCGGCGATCGAGTAGAGCGCGCTGCCCGCCCCGACACTGCCAGCGTGATCCTTGACCACTCCCTCGAAATCTGATCGGGTTGCAGCCGCCGTGAAGGCCTGGTTGGAGCGGGTCATCTCGTCCTCGTTCTTGTACTTTATGTAGAAGTAGACAACGACGCCCGCGACGAACAGCACCAGGAGGGCGACGACCGTGCGCCAATTCTTCTCCAAGAAAATCTCCAGCTTCGTGATCGCATCGACGGGGGCGACGAGTGGCTCTGGGGGGTGCCCAGCTTCGCCTGGTCCGGTGGCTGGTATCTCTTTCTTGCTTGCCATAATTTTAGTCTACTTGGTTTGGGGATAGAGGTCTTAGGGAATCTGTTGGCTACGAGCTGACGGCCGCGCGGGCATCGTCAGCCAGTGGCGTGCTCAGGTAGCGTTCGCCGGTGGAACAGGCGATGGTGACAATGAATTTTCCTTTATTCTCAGGACGTGATGCCACCTCGAGGGCAGCGACGACATTGGCTCCAGTGCTGATGCCGACGAGCATGCCCTCCTCTTTGGCAATGCGCCGTGCCATCGCGAACGCTGCCTCGTTGGAGACTTTGAAACACTCGTCGACTTGGTCGAGCTTGAGGTTGGTCGGGATAAAGCCCGCACCAGTGCCCTGGATTTTATGCGGCCCAGGGGTCAACTCCTCGCCTGCCAATGACTGCGAGATCACCGGAGAGTCTTCCGGCTCGACCGCGATCGCCTGAAAGCTTTCCTTCTTCTTCTTCAGCGCGCCGCTCACCCCGGTGATGGTTCCACCGGTACCAACGGCTGAGATGAGGATGTCGATCTTGCCATCGGTCGCCTCCCATAATTCCTCGGCGGTCGTCTTCGCGTGGATCGCCGGGTTGGCGGCGTTTTCAAACTGCTGCGGCATGTACGCGTTCGGCGTCTTGCTGACGATCTCCTCGGCCTTGGCGATCGCCCCCTTCATCCCCAGTGGTCCAGGGGTCAGCACCAGGTCGGCACCGAGCAGCGCCAGCAAGGTGCGGCGCTCCATCGACATCGTCTCCGGCATGGTAAGGATGATCTTGTAACCCTTGGCAGCTGCCACGAAGGCGAGCGCGATGCCGGTGTTGCCAGAGGTAGGCTCCACGATCACCGAATCTTTGGTGAGCTTACCCTCGGCCTCAGCGGCCTCGATCATCGCCATGCCGATGCGGTCTTTGACGCTACCGAGCGGATTGAAGAATTCGCACTTCAGCGCGATCGTCGCATCGATGCCTGCGTTGATTCGATTCAGTTTCACCAGCGGGGTATCCCCCACGGTCTCGACAATGTTGTTGTAAAGTTTGGCCATATTTTGAATCCTTTTCTGAAATCCCGAAAACCGGGAGAGTTAGAGTTAAGTACAACTAGTTTTTAATGCAAAGAGAAAAGATAGCCAAAATACTCTATTTTTAGCACATTCCTCGAAAATTCACCCCACAGACTCCCACAAACAATGTCTGACAAAGTCCGCAAAGAAGATCTACCCCGCCGCATGAAGCGAATTCCCGAGTGGGAAATCAAAAAGGAACGCCTCGTGCGCGTGTTCGAGTTCGACGAATACATGGACGCCATTGACTTCATCAACGGCGTCGCCGAGATCGCCGAAGACGCCAATCACCACCCGGACATCATCATTCGCTACACCACTGTCACCCTGTCGCTAACCTCCCACGATCAGGCAGCGATCACCGAGCGCGACTTCGAATTGGCATCGAGGCTCAACACCTTGATCGACTAAATCGGACGTTCCCTCGACTCATTACCGCCGAAACGGCGCGCTAGCCCCAGCCAAGAAGCATTGCCAAGCCGCTTCGCTTGACTTACATAGAACTTCTATGTATAGAGGTTCTATGCTTCCGAAAGATCTGGTCGCCGCCTCAATGCGGCCTCTAGTGCTGACCCTGTTGTCAGAGCGGGAGGGCTATGGCTACGACCTGATCCAGCGGATGCGAGCACACTCCGACGCGCAGCTCGAGTGGACCGAGGGAACACTCTACCCCGTGCTGCACCGGCTCGAAAAAGAAGGCCTAGTGCGGGCTGAATGGCAGCGTGCCGAGACCGGTCGCCGCCGCAAGTACTACTTCGTCACGGCAGCCGGCAGCGCGGCTCTAGAAATTGAAAAACAGAACTGGCTAACCGTTCACCAACTACTCGCAGACCTATGGAAGACCAAACCTTCAAGCTAGAAAGTGCCCTCGCCGATTGGCGCAAGGCACGCGACTCCGAGGGCGTGCCAGCGGAGACGATCGAAGAACTCGAGAGCCACCTGCTCGAGAGCGCCGAGTCGCTACAGACAAGCGGCCTGAGTCAGCGCGAGGCATTTTTTACTGCCGCCGACCGCCTGGGCAATACTCAGGATCTCGCCTCGCCACCTCCCCCCCAGGCGATCGAGCCGCCCAAAGTCGTCAAACGCTCCGGTTGCATGATCGCACTCGGGATCACGTTGCTTGCGGCGGGCATCGGAATCTGCCTGGTTTCCCTGGCTCTGGCGCTCTGGTATTTCTCGGCTCCAAACTACGCCAGCCGCACCGTCATCCAAGTGTACCGCAGCGCCCAGGCGGCAAATGGGAAAAAAACAATCTCCTACCAGACTTTCACCCAAACCCAGTTCGCCATCATCGAGAGCCGCAAGAACCTAACGAAAGTGATGTCCGAGACTGGACTG
>JBLHKE010000098.1:0-14724 GCA_047619485.1 Verrucomicrobiales bacterium
ATCAAAGCGATCTTCCACGTTCCACCAGTCTTCGCTGGATGAACGATCAAGTCCTGGTCAGCTGATTTCAGCTTCCCCTTCTTCACGACTTTCCCGCGCGGGTCGATCAGTTCGTATTCCAAGCCCTGATCGCCGATGTCACCAGCAGCGCCAGAGATTTCGCAACGCAGGGTTTTGAGACAGAGGTCGCGCTCGACGTGAAACTGGAACTCCAGGCGACGGTTCTTCTCGCTGTTGATGGAAAAACTCCGTCGTGGCAGGCCTTCCGGCTTCTTGGTTAGCTTCGGCGATACCCGCGAGGTTCCTTTGCCAATGGTTTCGTTGTTGATGCGCTCCATCAATGCCTTCACCGCGATTGCCCCATCCAGATCCGCATCAGAAGCTTCTTCGTTGAGGATCGTGCCGAGGTAGGCGATTACCTGTTTGCGCTTCGTCTCGACGGCGCTCGGTTGCGCTGTTTTCTTGTAGCTCTCGAACTTGGCGGCGACGGACCTGGCCTTGGCTGGGAGATGATCGTCGGCGGCTCCCGCAATCCCGAGCATCATTAAAAGAGTGAGCGCCCCCACAAGGTTGCTTGTGACTCGGTTGGTTCTCGGCTGGTGCTTCTCTCTCATCGGTTAATCTCCTCACTAAGATTCGTCGATAGCTCGGAGATTCTTACAGGTTCTTTCCAAGATTTCGTTTCTGCTAATATCCGCGCTATCTGCCGCATGAAGTGCAGAGCCTCTCCCGGCCCCAGTTGCATCGTGGGAAAGTTGCTTTACACGCCATTAAGGCGTTCGCTGCCGACGATGCTGATTTCCCCTGCGACCTCATCGATCTGGTGAGCGGCAAAAAGCCGGGTCGCGACCGACGAGGAGAAGACCTACTTCAACTCCGTCGCTTTTTGGCTTACGTCGATGTCGCGATCGCCCACGCGCGAAAGAGGCAGGCACAGGGCAAGATCTCACGATCTAGGAGGAGATGATCTTCGAGCACTCTAAGATCAATGAGTGGGTGCGTCTGTAACAAGAAATTGCAGGGCGAAAACGGCGTTATGTGGCTTCGACAATGCTCATTTCTGCCAACCACCGTGGATCTACTACATAACTTCGATCTGCAATCGAAGCCGTCGTGCTGAGTTTTCCCCTTAAGCACTAGGTTTCGATTGCAAATAAGTGATGTCCTGCGCGAATGGCCAATATTCGATCTCGGATAATCATACATTTGTCCCGGCAATATGAGGTTTATTTGCGTGCTTGGAGGTATTTTTGGGAGGATTGTTTTTACAATTACCTGCTTACAATTGTATCACCTGTGTCGTCGGTTTGGTCTGGAATCGAAAATACCGGAAATTGACGCATCCCGATTCACCCGCTAAGGTGCGCACCGCTCCACCCGTAACCTTTTTTTACCGCCATGCTCACGATCCGTAATCTCACCAAGTCGATTGGCGGACGCGTCCTCTTCGAAGACGCTTCCATGACCGTCAACTATGGCGAAAAAGTCGTCCTAGTCGGTCCCAACGGCGCAGGAAAAACGACGCTTTTTTCGGCGATCCTAAAGACCACTGACACCGATTCGGGCACGATCGAGCGCGACGAGTGGACGATGACGGGATTCCTCCCACAGGAGAGCGAGCCGATTGGTGACGAAACCATCATCGAGGTCGCGACCGGCCGAGCTGGCGAGCTGGCGAAGCTAGAGAAGGATCTTAAGGCGCTCGAGGACAAAGGCGATGTCGACGTTCCGGCCTACTATGAGGCGCAGGCGAAATTCGACGCGCTCAACAACCCGGAGCTCGAGGCCAAGGCGAAGTCGATGCTGCGCGGACTCGGTTATAAGGAGGGTGATTTCGAGCGCCCGGCGAAAGAGATGTCTGGTGGCTGGATCATGCGAGCCCACCTCGCGAGATTGCTCGCGATGGAGCCAGACCTGCTGATGCTCGACGAGCCGACCAACCACCTCGATCTCGAATCCCTGCTCTGGTTCCAGACCTACCTGCAGAATTTCAAGGGCGCGGTCTTCATGATCTCGCACGATCGCGAATTCATGGATGCGGTGGCGCAGAAGACCTACGACATCCACGAGACCAAACTCGTCGAGTACAAGACAGACTATAGCGGCTTCGTAAAGCTGCGCTTCGAGCGCTACGAGCAGCTATTCGCGGGCTACAAGAACCAGCAGAGGGAGATCAAGGATCTGCGCAGCTTTTGCAATAAGTTCCGCTCCGTCTCGTCGAAGGCCTCCCAGGTCGCCTCGAAGGAGAAGCTGATCGAGAAGATCGACGTTATCGAGAAGCCGCGCGCGCCGCGCAAGCCGTTCCGCTTCAACTTCCCGCAGCCGCCCCGCGGTGGCCAGCGTGCCGTTTTGTTAGACAAGATCGATTTCTCCTACGAAACCCTCGACATCTACAAGGGGCTCGACCTCACCGTTGAGCGCGGTGAGCGCACCGTGCTCGTCGGCCCGAACGGGGCTGGTAAGTCGACCCTGTTGAAGATCCTCGCCGGCGTTCTCAAGATCAAGTCCGGCGAGCGCATCGTTGGTCACAACTCGAAGATCGGTTACTTCAGCCAGCACCGTGGTGACATCCTCGATCCGGAGAAGACGGTTCTGGAGGAGACGATGAAGAGCGCGGTTCACGCGGAGATCAAAGAGGACGAGGCGCGTGCCGTGCTCGGTTCGTTCTTGTTCCGCAAAGACGACGTCTACAAGAAGACCAGTGTCCTCTCTGGCGGTGAGAAAAGCCGTCTGAACCTCGTGAAATTTCTGGTCGATCCTCCGAACTTACTCCTCATGGACGAGCCGACGACCCACCTTGACATCATGAGCATCGAGGCGCTCATCCTTGCGCTCGACCGCTTTGAGGGAACGCTGGTATTCATCTCCCACGACGTGCACTTTATCCGCAAGATCGCGAAGAAAGTGCTGCATGTTACCGGCGGTGAGGCACGCCCTTACTACGGAGACTACAACTATTTCTTGGAGAAGTCCGGGGCTGAAGATGCGCGGGCGGCGGTGAGTGCTTAGGGCTTCAACATTCGGAGCGTCGTTGGAATTACTGGTCATGCGCCGACGGGACAGCTGGCTCCTAGCCCCCCAAATGCCTTTAGGGGAAGGCGCCGCCTCGCAGCGTAGGCTTCAGCCTGCATTGGTGACGGCATTCCCGTTCGCATATGGCCAGTGTTTGCGCCGACGCGCGAGAACGTCTTCGCATTCCGTTCGGCCAATGGGCATGAGGAAACGGGAGCGTGCTGGCGTTCGCAGGCTAAAGCCTACGCTACGGCGCTTCGAGTTGCTTTCTCCAAAGGCATTGAGGCCATAGGCGGGGTCTCCAGAAACTTTAGCTGCCGCCCTCGGAGCTGCACTTCGTGGCTGCTGCAAAATCTCACTTTACTCTCTATCGGCCGCCTTGAGTTGGTTACCGCAACGAGCCGATGAATCCCATAAACTAGCGCCATTCAGGCGAGTGGTCTCGTGTCGAATTGAGCCTCTCGACGTCTCGCAGGACATGGTGCCGGATTCACCGAATTATGGACGAACCTTCCGTGAGCGGCTGTTCCCCACAAGAACGTTCGGCCAAATTCTGGTGAATTCAGCTACGGTGTGTCTGGGTGGCACCGATATGGCCTTCACGCTCACTCCCCCTACTTCGCTGGAGAATTTTCCGTGATCCCCAAGCGCTGCATCCATTTTTCGAGCAATGCGGGCCACGCTTTGGAGGATTCTTGGCGACCGAGGCCGGCTCCGTGAACCCCTTCGCGGAAAATATGGAGTTCTGCGGGAACCCTCACTTTGCGGAGAGCCAGGTAGAACAGGACGCTGTTCTCGGCTCGGACAACCTTGTCTTCGTCGGTTTGGAAGATGAACGTGGGTGGTGTCCGTTTGGTGACCTGTTTTTCCAGGGACATCTCCTCACGTAGCTCTTTTGATGCGGGATCGCCGAGTAGGTTGCGGGCGGACCCAGCGTGTCCGACACCGCCCTCGAGCATCGAGATTACCGGGTAGGCCAAGATCATAAAATCTGGGCGCGAGCTGACTCGCTGCAGTGGATCTTTCGCCTTCTCCTCGGCGTCGACGATTTTCGTTCCCGCCGTAGCTGCCAGGTGCCCACCTGCTGAAAATCCGATCACGCCGATGCGCTGGGGATCAATTTTGTGCTCGGCTGCATTAGCCCGGACGAACTGCATCGCGCGCTGCACGTCGTGCATCGGGGCAGGGTGCAGATGGGGTGCCACGCGGTACTTCAAGACGAAGGCTGCGAATCCACGCTCGGCAAACCATTTAGCGATCTCGTGTCCCTCGTAACTCATAACCACGCTGCCGTAGCCACCGCCGGGACAGACCACGACGGCAGGGCGGAGTTTGTCGCCAGGATGTTCTGGTAGGTGGGCGGACAGGGATGCTTTCTCCGCTCCCGTGCCTCCTTCACCTGCCGGCCAGAGCTTGATTTCTTCTGGCTCAGCTGCGCCGAGGAGAGCGGTGCAGGCGAGCGATGTGAATGCAGAAAATAGGTACGGAAGTTTCATGGTGGTCAGTTTGAATTGATTGAGAACTACTATTCGGTCGCTTCCATTTCCGGCACAGTAACTTCATCAGTAGCCTCCTCGGTGAAGACCGTGGTGGTACTCTCGATCATCCCACCGGCGGCAGCCCCGAAGTGAACCCCTAAAGTCGTGTTCGTGTCTACTTCCGGGATCTCCATCGCCTTGATCTCTTCGATCTTCTCAGCGGATAGATCTGAACCAGAGAGGGCCGCCTCTGCGCGATCCCGATCCCTGCCAGCCCATTGCATGTAGACGCTCTTCACCGCTCTCTCGCGGAGTTCCTCGTCCTTTACTGCATTCGCCCACGCCATTGCGCTGTCGGGATCCTTCTGGGCGATACTGTTAGAAAACTGGTGCCGTGCTTGATCCAAATCAGCGCCCTGATCCTGTTTGGCGAGCCATTCGCCGGCCCCATTCGGATCATTGTATGCCCAGGTTGAAATCGAGCTCGCGTAGGCACTCGAACGTTCATCTGGCGTCTTCGCTTCGGAGAGCATCAGTTCGCCAGCACGCTGCGGATCTGACCAAGTCAGCGATTGCGCGATCTGTTTCACGACGGTCGACCGTTCACCGTCTTCAAGGTTGGCAGACCATTCGAGAGCGCCTTCGGGATCGATCATCGCCCACTGGGTCATGACAGCGCTGCGCATCTGACTTTTTTCGGATGGGTCTTCGATGTCCTCGATCCTGGCCAGGATGGCACCGCGTTTGTCCTCGTTCCAGATGGCTTGTCCTAGTCCCTGGATTGCCATCTGGCGTTCCTGCACGCCCTCGATCGACTGCAGGCGATCGAAGGCAAGGTCGACATCCTGGTTGGCCATGCTTGCGATGATCCCCATGAGCGCCATCGATTTCCCGCCGAATATTCCACTGGTCTGATTGCTATCGTCTTCTTTCTGGTACCAATTCCATGCCGCCTCAGGATCCGATTGTGCCCAGGCGGAGACGACGCTCATGCGCATGCCGGCCATCATTGGGTTTTTTGATGCGAAGTGTTCATCGGTGTAGGCGAGGGCGGCCGGTCCGTCGCTTTCTGCCCAGCGAGCGAGCAGCATCATACCAAACATCATTTTCTGTTGCGGGTCTCGGATTGAGCGATCGACCTCTTCTAGTGCTGCGACGAGCTGGTCGTCATCTAAGCCATCCAACATGCTAAGGGCGCGCATCATGCCGCTGGTGTTCATCATCCCTCCCTGCATTTTGGCTCGTGCCTTCGCGATGATCGATTTGACGCTCGGTTTCTTCGTCGATCCAGTGGCGCCGTCTTCCGCGCCATGGTTTCGATCGGCGCCATCGCCGAGACCGGATAGGGATCCATTGCCGCCAGAGCCGTTGCCCGACGTTCTGCCGCTGGCGAGTTGTGCGCTATTGGCTTGCCGCTCGCCAGTGCTCTTTCCTAGCAGGTAAGCACCAATGATTGCGACCAGAAAGAGGACCGCGATCGTTCCTCGCAGAGCGTTCGGTTTCATGGTGGAACTTCACGAATTGAGGAAGGTTTGTCAATGGGGCGATCCACCAACACCTTTAGGGGAAGGAGCAGCCTCGTAGGGTAGGCTTCAGCCTGTGTTGGTGACGGCATTCTCGTTTGCATCTGGCCAGTGTCTGCGCCGACACGTGAGAGCGTCTTCGGGTTCCGTCCGGCCACTGGCCATGAGAAAACAGGAGGGTGCTGGCGTTCGCAGGCTAAAGCCTACGCTACGGCGCGTTCCGTAATTGCATTGGGGCTAGTGCCTTTAGGGAAGGAGATGCCCTTGGATGAGACGGGTCAGACGTGACGTTGAGTTGCTTGGAAGCCGCTACTTCTTCTTTTTCTCTTTTGGTGCGTTGAGAACCGCTAGCACAGCGACCTCGACTTCTGCGTAGAGTTTCTCGTCGGCCTTGAGGGCGTCCTTGGCGGCGTCGCGACCCTGGGCAAGTTGCTCGCCGTTGTAGGAGAACCAGGAGCCGCGCTTCTGCACGATGTCGTTTTCGAGCGCGAGGTCGAGCAGGGAGCCGACGGCGGAGATGCCCTCGTTGTACATGATATCGAACTCGGCCTCGGTGAACGGCGGGGCGACTTTGTTTTTGACCAGCTTGAGCTTGGTGCGGTTGCCCGTGACAACGCCATCGGTGCCCTTGATAGCGCCGATGCGGCGAATGTCGACGCGGACGGATGAGTAGAACTTCAGTGCACGGCCACCTGGGGTGGTCTCTGGGTTGCCGAACATCACGCCGATTTTCTCACGGATCTGGTTGGTGAAGATCACGCAGGTGCGGGCTTTTGAGATCAGTGCGGTGAGTTTTCTCAGCGCGGCGCTCATCAGGCGCGCTTGGGCGCCGACGGTGGTATCGCCGATCTCGCCTTCGAGTTCCTGTCTGGTGACGAGGGCGGCGACGGAGTCGAGCACAATGATGTCGAGCGCGTTCGAACGCACGAGGGTCTCGACGATGCGCAACGCTTCTTCACCGGAGCTCGGTTGCGAGACGAGCAAGTCCTCGACGTTGACACCGAGTTTTCGGGAATACTCTGGGTCGAGGGCGTGCTCGACGTCGACGAAGGCGGCGAGGCCGCCATTTTTTTGCGCCTGGGCGATGGCGGTTAGGGTGAGGGTCGTCTTACCGGAAGATTCCGGGCCGTAGACCTCGATGATGCGACCGCGCGGGAAGCCTCCAACTCCAAGGGCGCGGTCGATGAGCAGGTTGCCGGTGGGTATGACATCGACATCGACTCTGTGTTCATCACCCATGCGGATGATCGCGCTCTCGCCGTAATCTTTCTGGATCTGCTGGATCGCGAGATCTAGGTTCTTGGCTCGTGCTGCGGAAAATTTTGCAGCGGCTTTCTCCTCGGCCGTCGGGGCGGCGGCTTTCTTGGGCTTCGGCTCTGTGGCGGCTTTGTCTGCCGGGGCTGCCTTGTCTGCCTTGTCTGCCTTGTCTGCCGGGGCGGTATTGCTAGTTGGAGCGGTTGCGTTGCTGGTGGAGGTCGTTGGGGTGTCGTCGGTCTTGGTTGCCATGATATTTTGTTTTTTAGGTAGTCTGTTTTAGTTTTAGGTCGTTCAGTCGTCGTTTTGTGTCTCCGAATTGTGGGGCTTTGCCCACCGGTAATTACAAACTGTTCGCTTCGTGGGTATACTGTTCAAAAATACAGCAAAACTTCAAGTAAAATTTTCGTCCTTGGAGAAGATTTTTCAGATCTGGGGCTGCGAGACACGACAAAAGTTGCTTTTTGTCGTGTTTTTTCGAGGTTTTTTGTCCAGTTCAGAGGGCGATCAGACGGTCGCGGAATGTCTCGAGGTGCTGGCGGAGTTCCTCCTCTGTTTTTACCTTGTCCGTCTTGCCCTCGATCTCGATGGCACCGACCCAACTGCGGTAGGAAGGGCGCTCGCGCGGGAAGATCAAGGATCCGACGACCTCGTTCGGATCTTCGGCGGCGGTGATTAGGAAAAGCTGGTAGCGCTCGAGCTGCGAGTGGCCAGAGGCGGAGAGATCTCTGCTCGCCAGCGCATCACGGAAGTCGGCGATAGCGACCTCTAGATTGGAATCTGTCAGTGTCAGGCTGTTCTTAAACTGCCTCATCAGATGCCTCTGCTGGATGTAGCTGCGGAACTCGTTGCCCTTCGACTCGACCATTGGTTCCGGGCTGCTGGCGATCCAGCCGAGCTGGTGTAAGATCCCGCCGGCGGCCATGCCGACCAGGAATACCATCCAGATACTAGCATAACCACAAAGAGTCCATTGGATCCTCCACGGCCGGGCGTTTTCAGATGGTGCGCGACGCTGCTGGATGGCGCTCGCCAGCCAGCGGAGGAACTGGTGCCCGAGCCACAGCGCGATCGCCGAACAGGTGATCGTCATCGCGGCGATCGAGAGGTTGCCGCCGATCTTCGGGATCGTCCTGGCGAGAAACGATGTCCAGCCGCCGAGCAGCACGATGATAAGATCGATCGGTGTCCGGTTGTGTCCAAGCGCCGCCACTACGACGAAGGAAAATACAACGCCCGCCAGCACCATCACGATCACACTAGCATTCGCCATTTGTCTCGGTTTCGTGGTGGGCCTGTCGACATCCGGCGCTGCAGGTCTATCCTCCATAGTTGCTCCCTTCCTCTTGGGTGTAACTGATCAACTTGCGGATCTCGGTGGCGGTGAATCGGCGTAATTCCCCGGACGTGAGGATACCGAAGCGCACGCTGCCAAACGGTGTTGGCTCGATGGCCAGCAGGCTCGATCCCACCCCGTCCGCCGGTGTCCTCTGCTTTCCCGGGAAGTAGATGTATCGGCTGTGGTCGCGGTCCGGGGCGTCCCAGAGTTTATCGGCGATCTCCTCAGAGAAATCGTGCTTTGGGAAATGCCCACCATTGGCTTCTGCGAACGCGAATAGTCCGGCGCGCAGTTGTTCGACACTGCGTTTGCGCACCGGTTCCTGCTCGGCTGAGTCGAGCCGGTAGGCGGTTCCCTGCTTGCGCCAGGCCTCCGGGGTGAGCACTTCGCGGATGCCTGATATCATCGTTAGAATCAACAACATCAACACGCCCAGCAGGACACTCAAACTGGTCGCCTGCTTCCAGCCGAGTTGTGGCAGCCAAGCGAGATCCTTGGCCACGGTGTTCCACAGATAACGGAAGGCGATGGTGCAGATCAACATCAACACGAGGAAGAACGACAGCTCCTCCAGGCGCATCCTGTAGAAGTCGTTCAAGCCGTAGACAGTCATGCCGGCGGAGACGTCTTCTTGCAGTGTTAGGAACAAGCCAGCCGAGAGCGTCAGCAGCCCGAGATTGCCGGTTCTGTCTACACGCATGTGTTGCCTTCCCATCGGCCAATCTGAAATCGGATCTGGCACAAATCCAGCTATTCTGATTGGGGGCTAGCAGGTGGATGTTTCCAGCCAGCGCATCGACAGAGCGAAAATGACAAAAAATGCGACATCGGCAGAGCTGTCGGGTAGCGATCTTTTGCAAATCCCAGCAGTCTGGCGTTGGTTGACTCAGCATGACCGAAGAAGAAATTTTGCACCCGAAACTCGCGGCTTGGGTCGCGGAGATGGCTGAGCTCTGCCAGCCAGAAGCGATCTATGTCTGCGACGGATTCGAAGACGAAAACCAGCGCCTGCTGCAGGAACTCTGTGACGCCGGGACGCTACGTAAACTCGACGAGTCGAAGCGCCCGAACTCCTACCTCGCCTGGTCCGACCCGAGCGACGTTGCACGCGTCGAGGAGTCGACCTTTATCAATAGTGAAAAAGAGATCGAGGCTGGCCCGACCAACAACTGGCGCGACCCGGTGGAGATGGAAGCCACCCTGCGCGGTCTGTTTGCCGGCTGCATGCACGGTCGTACGATGTATGTGATCCCGTTCTGCATGGGGCCGCTCGACAGCCCGCTGGCACAGGTCGGCGTGGAGATTTCCGACTCGGCCTACGTCGTCGTAAACATGCGCATCATGGCGAAGATCGGCCAGGAGGTGTTGTTGAAACTCGGTACTGGTGGGGAGTTCGTTCCCGCGATGCACAGTGTCGGCGCACCGCTCGAGCCTGGCCAAGAGGACGTGGCGTGGCCGTGCAACGACACCAAGTATATCTGCCACTTTCCGGAACAGCGTAAGATCTGGAGCTTCGGTTCCGGCTACGGCGGCAATGCCTTGCTCGGGAAAAAATGCCTCGCCCTGCGCATCGCCAGCGCGATGGCTCACAAGGAAGGTTGGATGGCCGAACACATGCTGATCCTCGGCGTCGAGTCTCCGGAGGGCGACAAGACCTACGTCGCCGCGGCGTTCCCGAGTGCCTGTGGCAAGACCAACTTCGCCATGCTCGTGCCGCCCGCCCACTACTCGGATTGGAAAGTCTACACCGTTGGCGACGACATCGCCTGGCTCAAACCGGGCGAGGACGGCCGCCTTTGGGCAGTCAATCCTGAGGCCGGGTACTTCGGCGTCGCACCTGGCACCTCGACCGACACCAACCCCAACGCGATGGCGTCGATGGAGTCGAACACGATCTTCACCAACGTCGCCCTCAGCGCCGACGGCGACGTCTGGTGGGAGGGGATGACCAAGGAACCACCCGAGGGCCTGACCACCTGGCTCGGTGAAGCCTACGACGGAAGCAAACCAGCGGCGCACCCCAACAGCCGTTTCACGGCACCCGCCAGCCAGTGCCCGACGCTCGACCCCGACTGGCAGAAACCCTCCGGCGTGCCGATCAGTGCAATCATCTTCGGTGGGCGCCGCGCCAACACCATGCCGCTCGTCTACGAGAGCGAGAGCTGGGAGCACGGCGTCTATATCGGCTCGACCATGGGCTCCGAGACCACCGCCGCCGCTGCAGGCGCGGTCGGTTCCGTGCGCCGTGATCCGATGGCGATGCTGCCATTCTGCGGCTACCACATTGGCGACTACTTCAAGCACTGGGTCAGCATGCAAGACCGCGCAGCGCGCCTGCCGAAAGTTTTCCACGTCAACTGGTTCCGCAAGGATGCCGATGGCAAATGGCTGTGGCCTGGTTTCGGAGAAAATATGCGAGTGTTAGAGTGGATCGTCAAACGCTGCGCCAACAAGGTGGCAGCGCACAGTTCGTCCATCGGTAACATCCCGTTCTACGATGACTTCAACCTCGACGGGCTCGATTACAGCGCGGAGGATTTCGACACCGTGATGGAAGTCGACCCCGACGAGTGGATCAGCGAGGCCGAGGGTCAAAAAGTGTTCTATGGCAAAGTCGGAGCGAAGCTGCCGCCGGAGCTAGAGAACCAGCGCGAGGCGCTCAAGCGACGCCTGCGCGGATCCTGGTAGGCGGCACTGGTGTCGCAGCGCCCGAGACGGCTTTAACCGGAGGGTGGAAATTCCTGTCTGCCCATCCCTTGTAATCCGGGCACCTTGCCTATTGGTGTCCGGTTAAGCCGAATTGTAGCGTAGCCTTTAGGCTGCGCACACCTCTCCGCTCATCGGCGGCCCCACCCAGCCGGACTGTCGTCTAACGATCCCAGACGGACTTATCCGAACATGGTCGCCGAGTAAGGTTTGGTCGATAGGCGGCAGATGTATACAACACCTGCCCAGCAGCCTGACTGCGTTATAACCCAAATACGTGTCAAACCTAACTCGACACCGCCACGAATATAAGATACTTAGATATTGAACGAAAACGAGCGCCCTGATGGTGCCGTTAAAGAACTAGTAAGTCCAAGAAAACATCGATGGCGGAACCTTCTACCGAGACTACGCGGAAACTTGTCGCCGTGGGGGTGTATCTTGCCTGTACGGGGATTTTTTCGATTCTCTTTTTACTTCTTTACGCGTTGCGTTCGCAGGTCTGGATTCCGCTCGGTCCGGTGTGGATGGTCTTGTCTGTGATCTGTGGACTTCTCTGCCTCGGGATGACAGTTGCTCTGGGCGCTGCCTTTTTCGTAAGTCTCCCAGAGGCACGCGGCGCTTACGATGAGTTCATCGAGGAGGATCCATCCCGTCGGGATCTCGGAGATGCTGAGCTTCGCAAGCAGTTCGATGAGTGGGAATCCGCCAGGAATGCCTAAACAAGGCGCTCGACAGGAACCACCAATTCGCCCAGAATCCGATCTGGAAATGACCGGTCAAAGTCTAAACATGAAGTCGCAGCGGCACAGCCGGGCAGTCCGTCAGCTGTGACGTTTGAAGACGAATGAAACTATCCGCCATAGCACTGCTCTGCCTTTGTAACTGCCTTCAGGCGGCCACCTTGGTGATTGACGACTTCTCACATGCTCAAGGGGTTCACTCAAGCTCGAGTAATACTGGATCACCCCGTGAGACGAGCGACTCCTCAATTTTCGGAGAGTATCGTCGTAGCCTGGCCAATGGCTATGTCCCGATTCGATTTGTCGACGGAAATATACTGCCTGGCGATTCTGCGGGGTTCTCATCGATCGACATTTCTGATGGCACCATGATGTTATCGAAATCCGCCCCTACGGGTTCAGCTTTCGTAAGTTACAATGGACGCGCATTCACATCGGGAAACCGGATAGGAGATCTAAACTTGGACATTTCAGGTGGCCTGTTGTCGCTTGGCAGCCCAATTCTTTTTGTAGGACATAGTGTTGGCCTGGTAGGCCAGAATCTCTCATTTTCGCTCAGCTCAGCCGTCGATACAGCTTCTTCGTTCGATATCCTCCTGAGAGCTGGAGCAACTGAAACTTTCGTTGATCTAAGGGAGATTACTCCAACTGGAATAGGAATGCTTGGCGCTGCCGATTTCGCAAATATAGAAGACATTCTAATTGGCCTTGGCAACGGTGATCCCGTTGGTTCCGTTCAGTTAGAGGCTTTCGGCTTTGTTCCTGAACCATCCGCCTTCGCGTTTCTAGGTTCGGGGTTGATGTATTCGCTGCTTAGACGAAGCAGAAAAATCACTAGGTCAGCTGCCTGCCCGTTGGGACTTGAAATCTGAATGAAAGCTACAATTTCAACTCGGAATTCGGAGCCCGCTGTCGGCAGGCGGTGGCGGCGATCAGCCGCCAACAGATGAGAACTACTCTTCTCGCTCTGGGTATCCTCGGCTTTTCTACATCCTGTCGGGATCGTTCCGTGGAGAGCGCGGGAGGCATTTCCGAAAATTCCACTGACCAAGAATCTCAGGCGATGCAGCAGAGGGCGACGGTCGGTGGCGTGCGAGCGAGTCGCGACGCGATGCAAGAACAGCTGGAGCTCCTTCCACCTGGAATTTCGCGTGAAGATGCTCTTACTTTCCTTGGAGTGACCGGAGCTGATGAACCGATTGAATTTAGCGTGGAAGCGTCGCTTTCGGAAACCTACAAGTTTTCGACTGACGGGGGTTCAGATCGAGAAACATCTACGTGGTTTCTCACACTGGGTTCGCCCGTAAGGTCATTGATTTTCGGTGAGGCGCCTGCGGATCCCGATTCTTTTCCGAATCTGATATCTGCAAAAATTTCGTACGAAGTAGCAGGGGAAATCCACTCCATGTCCCGCTACTATCTGGGTGGTAAACTTGTCGGCGAGGCGATTGGAGACACAGACGAACCAGTTGATAGAGAGGTACGCGCAAGCCGATGAAGACACACTTCGCGAAACTCAGACGGCTCATTACTCTGTCAGCTATCATGGCTCCACTTCTCATGTTCGTCGGGTTTCTATGTTTGGCGCGGGGTTGGGCCGTATGGGTGGTCATCCCTACAGGCCTCGGCATTTTTCTCGCTGGTGCTTTCCCTTACGAGATTGTCAGCCCGAAGGATCCTGAAGGAAAACTAGGCCGTTGGATTGGATTTATCGGAACGTTTTTTTTCTCCATTTGGATCGTGAGTCTACCGGAAATTCTTTCATTCCTTGAGCGGCTGACTTCCGGCGAGGCGCTGTGGGATTGGCGTTTGATCCTTGCTGTTTTCATCTGGAGCTGCCATTGGAGCTATGTGAACCATCGGAAGGCACAGGCCTTGAAGGATCATGAGGTGGTGGCGATTTTCGACGAGGATGCCAGCTCGAACCGATCTGACCCGTGACCTTGGGGTGCGTTGCCCACGGGAGTTTCGGTGCGCCGGACGAAAGCAAGCCTCAGCTCGAGGTGATCGCGCATCCATCACGAATCTAGGTAGATTCAGCATCCTGCCGAATCTCTACTGACCCGACGCTACGAGTGGTCTTAGACTTCATGTCAGAATGAAACTCAACCTGGTAGTCGCCATTTTCTTCACCACTTTCTGAATCGCACCGGTTGTTCGGGCGACGTTCCAGCGCGCTGATAAGATGATCTATGAGGGGGAGGAGGGGCTTTCAGCTTTCGGAACGCCTCAGGGCCGCGATGGATCGAGATGATGATCACATGGATAGTACGATTCTTTGCGCTAGCCTCGATTTGCAATCGGAGGGCTGTTGTGTTGAAAGCGGGTGGGGTAGGCTCTGATCTCTATCGGGTTCACGGCTTCGATTGCAAATCGAAGTAACGTGCTAGTGGCGCATGTAGCGGCGCTGGGTGACGACGTGGGGGAGGGCGCTTGGGGCGTCCTTGCTCTTCATGGTGCTGAATTTTGGGATGTAGACGCCCGGGTTGATTGCCGGGTCGCGCGACATGGCGGTCATCTGGATCACGAACAGGGTGAGGCAGGCGGTGATCGTGATGGGGATGGCGAGTGCGTCTAGGATCGACTCGATTCCGCTTGGCATCAGCATGGCGATGCAGCCGAGGATCACCAGGCAGAGGAAGCCGAGCATGCCGTAGACGAGAGGCATA
>JBLHKE010000099.1:0-14655 GCA_047619485.1 Verrucomicrobiales bacterium
GTTTTCGATTGGCCATCTGTTTGATGAGATGGCGGGTCAGAATGGGGACGGCCGCGAATTGATGCGCGACTGGCTCGAGTGTTGGAACGAGCCCTACGAAGTGAACGGCGACAGGGTGGGCGCGCGCCCTAAGATGCGGGCGCTGGTCGTGGCGCCGTGGCAGGAGGCGGACGGTTGGGATGAGAAATCTGGCGAACGGTGGTTTCCGGATTTTAAAAACGCCCCATTCCGCCTACTGGCGGTCGTCAACCGCCTCGATCTCGGCAACCTTGCACCAATTTACTACGGGGGCACCAGTGGGGCGGAGGGGCGGCTGGTCTTCGGGGTGATCGATCGCGAGGGTAAACCGTTGGAGCATCATTTCACGGTGATCTTCGAATATAAGATGATCGGTGCGCCCGGTCAGGACAAACAGATGCTGGCGCGGCAGTGGCACGCCCTTGGAGAGCGTGTTGACTTCGACGAGGCCTACCTCGCAGACCTCGAGGCGTTGACCCGGCAGTTCACCGACCGGCGTCGCAGCGAGGACGGCAAGAAAGAGCTCGGGTCGGACATCGCTCAGGTTCGCACCAACGAGATGGCGCTCGCCCCGACCTGTGAGATGCGCGAGTTCAGGTTCAAGGCCGAGACCGTTTCACTCAACCCGGGATCGCTCGCGCAGACGCCGCGGATGGCATTCGCCAAGAGGGGGAGTGAGCTGCACGTGCAGTTGGTGAAGTTTTTGCGTGAGAATCAGGACGGGGTGATCGCCGGAAGCACGGACTTGCCAGAGCAGATCGAGCGCGAGGGACACAAATCGCTGCCGCTGTTGGCGGGTAGCTGCACAGTGCCGGATCGCGATTTCTACTGGGAGACCGGTGGGGTGCGCACGCGTGAACTTCGCCGCGTTTTTTCTCGTCGCACCTGCAATGGTTGCCACGCGAGGGACACCGACACCGACTTCTGTCACATCCGCCCACGGCTTGCAGGTGAGGCTTCGACGCTGTCGAAATTTCTCAGCCTGAGTTCCGGTGGCTACACGGTAGAAGATCCCGGCGAGTTCTTTGAAGAGATCCAGCTCAACGAGATGCACTCCCGGGTACAAGACCTGCTGCGCTCGGTGCATGGCGGTCAGATTGGCACCGCCGTATTGTTGCGGATGGTGAAGGCTTCGCTCGAGGAGTGATGGTGGCTACCACGACCCGAATTCCGCCCACCACAGGCCGTTTTCACCCTGGGTGCTACGCCATTTTTTATCGCCGAACCTGATCCCGTACTCGCTCATGTGCGAGTTGTTGAGAATGTATTCGAGCACTCGTTTCGACTGCTCAGCATCGGCGGTGTACCAGGTCGGCAGGCGTTCCCAGCGAGTTTCCTCAACTCTATCGTCAGCTGTATCCGCGACTATATCGGCGGCCTCGATTTTTCCGATCCCGCCCGGTCCGGCGCCCGACTGCACGACGACGACCTGCAGCATTTCGGATCCATCCGGCTGGAACTCCATCGAGTCCTCCAGCGGCTCGTAGCGACAGTAGCGCAGCGCCTGAACTAGATCGTGCCCGGAGAGTTTCTCCATTTGGAAGAGAGCATCGTTCGCGATCTGGCTGCTCACGCCGGTGAACAGCTCGTTGGCGATGCCGGCTTTGGATGGGGACGGAAATACGATACCGACACTGCGCGCGCCGTTGTAGAGATTACAGATCGTGCGCGCATTCTGCTTGGCCTTGCCGTCGCGCGCACTTTGTGTCGCGTACTTGATGGCCGGCACCGCGAGGAGGGTGAGCACACCGACGATCACGACAACGACAAGGTATTCGAGCAGACTGCGACCTTCCTCAGAGCGTCGGGCGATGGCAGCGGCGCGTCTCAATGCTAGTTCGAGCCCAAGTGTGGAGAAGGCGTCAGGCCCTCGATCTGTCTGAGCAGCGCCTCGGAAGCCTCGATCGACTGCTGGATGAATCCCAGCTCCTCTGCGCTGAGTTTTTCTCCAGCCGTCATCTGCAGGAGTTGCAGATTACCGGTCATGGCGGCGAGCGGCGAGCGCATGTCGTGGGCGATTTTTTGCACCAGCCCATCGCGCTCCGATTCCATCGCTTTGAGCAGTTGGCAGCTGG
Source organism: Verrucomicrobiales bacterium (assembly GCA_047619485.1). Lineage (GTDB taxonomy): Bacteria > Verrucomicrobiota > Verrucomicrobiia > Verrucomicrobiales > DEV007 > JBLHKE01. The sequence goes on from JBLHKE010000099.1 coordinate 2,094, forward strand.
CGCTGATGTCATCCAGCTGGCGCTTGCCGGCGACGGCGTGCCCGACGCGGACGAGCATGTCGCGCATGTCGATTGGTTTGGTGATGAAATCCACCGCCCCGGCGGTGATTCCCTCGAGTCGGTTGGTGCGGTCGCACAGGGCGCTGACCATCAGTACTGGGATATGGGACGTCGTCTCGCTGCTCTTGAGGTGGCGGCAGGTCTCGAACCCATCCATCTCCGGCATCATCACGTCCAGCAGGACGGTGTCCGGTTTTTCCTGCTGCGCCGCATGAAGCGCGATACGACCGTTCTCTGCTTCGATGATCTCGTAGCCGCTGTTGGCGAGGATGTCGCGCATGAGGAAGCGGTTGCTCGGCTCATCGTCGACGAGGAGGATTCTCGATGGGCGAGCCTCTGCTTGCCTGGTCTTTTCGGTATTCATAACTTTGTTTTTTGTGAAAGATTTTTGTGGTGTGAGATCGTTCAGGCTACCTCCGAGTAGCGCGTACGGAGGGGGAGCTCGAGGGTGAAGCGGCTGCCGGATCCTAGGCTGCTCTCGACGATGATATTGCCGCCGTGCTGTCCGGCGAGGCGCTTGGCCAGGGCGAGGCCGACGCCAGCGCCGTTGTGGGCGCGGCCGAGTTTGCGGTCGAGCTGCTCGAAGGTCTTGAAGAGCTGGGGTTGCTGTTCATCGGAGATACCGATCCCGTTATCGGTGACATGCAACGCGAGCGTTCCGCCTGCCTCATCGACCTTGGCGGTGAAGGTGACCCGCCCTCCTCCTGGGGTGAATTTTACTGCGTTGTCTGCCAGGATGCCGAGAATTTTTCGGGTGCGCTCGTAGTCCAGAAAGAAGTGGGTGCCGGCCGCAGGGAGGTTGCAGATTTCGAGTCCGACCCCTTTGGATCTGGCTGCGCCTCTGACGGATTCGCTGACGTCCCCCAAGAGCTGCGGCAGCATCACGGGGGAGGGGACGATCTCGATGCTGTCGCCGAATTCGAGCGCGCTGATATCGAGGATGTTTTCGATCAGGCCGTGGAGTTTTTCTGCGTTGCACTGGATGTGCGCGAGCGCTCCCTTCTGGCGCTCGTCGACTTTGCCATACATCCCCTCGCTCAGTGATTGTGCCAGTGCTAGGATCGGGTTCAGCGGTGTGCGTAGCTCGTGGCTGACGGTCGCCATGAATATGTCTTTGAAGCGGGATGCCTCCGAGAGTTCACTGCAGGCGAGGCGAAGATTTTCCTCATAGCGTACTTGCTTGGTGACATCGAAGTAGGTGCCGAGAAGGCCGCAGATCTCAGCATCGCTGTTGTGGATTGGAACCTTGCTTGTCTCTAGCCAGGCAATCTCGCCGTTGCGCATGGCGCGTTCGCGCTGGCGGGTAATCGGACGCCCGGTGATCATGACTTCGCGGTCGGCGGTCTGGTAGGCTTTCGCCAGCTCGGCGTCTGCGAGATCGAAGTCGTTGCGACCAATCATGTCTTCGGTCTGGTAGTAGCCGTGGTCGCGTGCAAAGGCCTGATTTACCTCAATGAAATTCGAGTCCAGATCCTTCCAGAACACCGCATTCGGCATCGTGTCCAAGACGAGGCGGAGTATATCTTCCGGTTTCAGCCCGCCGAGATAAGGCGCGGGTTTCCTGGGAAAGTCCTCGCGGAAATTTCTCGGCTCTTCCGCCTCTTGCCGTTCGGCAATTGCGGATATGAAACGGCGGAGATTCGAGTCTTGATCCCAGTCCGAACCAAACTCTCGCCGCGCCATTTCTTCCATCCATTGGTGTGTAGCGCTCATGTGTTTTTCAACTCCCCGCAGAGCTTTCATAATTTATATAATATCCATAAAATATCAAATAGTATTGTCCCCTCTTTCTAGCCAAAATCAGACTTCACGCCGATTTGGCTGTAAATGACCCTTTTGCGTAACCCTTCCTAATCTCCGCGCTTCAGCCCTGTCTCAAATTATCAGTATTGAGAGGCCTTTTGGCCCTGTTCATCGGGCTAGGAAAGGCCAATCGATCGCCGTCTCGCCGTGGAGGATGTCCGCTAGGATCGGGATCTTGAGTTCCTGTTCCAAAATGACGCGGTTCGAGACACTCGCGCTGTCACGCTCTTCCTCGACGTGGTTCAGAAAAATACCCGCACACTCGAGTCCACGTGCGGCGATCGCGCGGGCGGTGAGGATGGAGTGATTTAGGGCGCCAAGCCGGTTGTCGACTACCAGCAGCACGGGCAAGGCGAAATCCACCGCGAGTTCAGCGACGTTGTAGCCTGTAGTGATCGGCACCTCCCAGCCGCCGATGCCCTCGACCAACACATGGTCAAACTCTGCTGCCAGTTGCGCGTAGTTCTCTTGGATCAAGCCGAGATCCACCGCCCGATTCTCGATCATAGTCGCCACGATGGGTGCCGCTGGAGTCTTAAAATGGATGGGGTTGACCCGGTCGATGGCCAGCTGTGGCGCGGGCGTGCTGGCGCTCAGCAGTGCCTCCGCGTCCTCGCGATCGCCGCAACAGATCGGTTTGTAACCGACCGCTGTGCGCCCTTCTGCTAAAAGGGATTGTAGCAGCAGGGAGGTGACATAGGTTTTGCCAGCCCCGGTATCGGTTCCGGTGATGAAGTAGTTCATGATCGTTGCTTATCTTCGTCTCCTAATGATCGAACGCAAACAGTCGAATCGGTGAGATTTCCGTTGCCCTGAGTGCGGTATTGTGGATAAAATGCCTATCCCCCTAGTCATTCCTGCCTTGCAGCGCGTGGCCAATTTCTTAACCCCCTTGGAGCTTAGAAACACCAAACACGATGAACCCAAAAGCCATCGCCATTTCGGCGCGCCCACTTCTTGTAGCCAGCTTCGTGCTGGCACTCATCTCCGGCGTCGCGCAAGCGCAACTCATGGTCGACATGAAACTGTCGAAGAAAAACTACGTCGAGCACGAGCCAGTGATGGCGACCATCCAAGTGCGCAACCTCGCTGGCCACGACATGATCCTCAGCGGGCCAGGTGGTGCCGGTTGGCTGAACCTCGACATCCTCCGCGGTACGGAAATGGTTCACCCACGCCCCAATGCTCCGAAGTTGAAATCGCGCGCGCTGAAAGCAGGGGCAAGCTTCACCACCGAGGTCAACCTTGGCCGCTTCTACCCGCTCGCCATGCCGGGCAACTATGGCGTCACCGCCAGCGTCTATTACCCGCCGCTCAAGCGCTACATCCCTTCGCAGCGCACCGTCGTCAACGTGCGCCGCGCCAAGGTGCTTTGGTCGCGGGAGTTCGGCGTCCCACAGGGCAACAACCGCCCGATCCGCTTCCGCAAGTTCTCGCTGCTCTCGTACCGTGACCGCGATAGTTCCAGTGTCTATGTCCGACTCTCCGAGCGCGACGACTCATCTGTATTGGCTACCTACTCGCTCGGGCGCGCGCTCGTCTCCTATCAGCCGGGAGTTTTCGTCGACGCCTCTAACCGTCTCAACGTCCTGCATCTTGGCGGTCCACAATTCTATGCCCACTCGATCGTCGACAGCGATGGCGATCTTGTCCGCCAAGACTACTACAAGCAGGTCAGCGGATCCACCCCACGCCTCATCAACCAGTCTGGCAGCATCGTCGTGCGTGGCGGCGTCAAGACCGATCGAAACGGCATCGCCGCCACCCAGTTCTCATCCCCAATGAACGAGCGCAATCCAGGTCGCGTACGCAACGGTACCGAGCGCCCGCCCGGCCTCCCACCGCGGTAGTTTAATACTCCAAGAGTGCGCTCACCGGTGCATTCCCGAGTTGCTCGCGCCCGTTGAGGAACTTCAGCTCGATCAGGAATGCCAGACCGATTAGGTCGCAGCCGAGTCGCCCGAGCAACTCCACCGCCGCCGCCGCCGTCCCGCCGGTTGCCAACAAGTCATCGATCAGCAACACGCGCTCGCCCGCATGCACCGCATCCTTGTGCACCTCGATCTCTGCCTCACCATACTCGAGAGAATACGCGCAGGCTTCCGTTTGCCAGGGCAATTTCCCCTTTTTGCGCACCGGCACGAAACCGATCCCGAGCTTGTGGGCTGCCGCGGCACCGAAAATGAACCCGCGTGCATCGATCCCCACGATCTTATCAATTTCCTTGTCACCAGCCGTCTCGATCAACCCATCTACCGCTAGCCGAAAAAGCTCCCCGTCCCCCAGCACGGGCGTAATGTCTTTGAAGACGATTCCCGGTTTCGGGAAATCCGGCACATCACGGATTGCAGCATTCAAACGTTGGCGGTCGGTATCATTCATAGAAAAAAAGGGTGTTCAGGGAGTAATTGGCGATAAGCTCAGAACCTCCCACCAATCCCAAAAAACACAAAACGAAACCAAAAAACTCGAGCCCAATGCCATTCGCGCAAATTCGCATCATTAGCGGTTAAAATTTTTCTGCCCCTCCCAATCCAAAGTTAAAAATGGATCGCCTCTACCTAGCCATCTCAAGTGCCTTTTTCCTTGCGGGGATTGTGTACGCCGTGGTGGCACTCCTTTCGGGTAAGTACAAACAATCCAGTTGGAACCTGGTGGCTATCGCCGGTGGCTTCATTTTCCAGACGCTATTCCTCTACGAGCGTGGCCAAGTGCACGGCCGCTGCCCGATCGCGAACCTCCCAGAGATCCTCATCTTCCTCGCCTGGGCGATGGCGATCATCTACTTTCTCTTTGGGTCGACCTACCGGCTCTCCCTGCTCGGCCTGTTCACCTCGCCGCTGGTCTTCCTGCTCCAGCTCCCCGGCCTGGTCATTCCCTTCGACCTTGAGGCCGCGCTGGCCAGGGCTGCAGAAAAAACTGTCAACCCGTGGATCGAACTCCACATCTCCGTCGCCCTGTTGGCCTACGCCGCATTCGCGATGGCTTCCGTCGCCGGCATCATGTTCCTCGTGCAGGAGCGCCAAATCCAGAAGGGTAAACTCGACGCCCTCTTCTACAATCTCCCACCGATTAACATCCTCACCAAAACCATCCTCCGCTTCCTCGTCTGCGGTCTCGTATTACTCTTCGTCAGCCTCGTCTTCGCCTACAAAATCCCTGCCAACGTCCTCGATGATCACCCGATCTGGCCACTCTATGTGGTGGTCTCCGTCTACGCCATCCTTCTCGCCACCTCTATCGTCCGCGGCCTCTCCCCACGGCGCCTAGCGGTGCTCGCCATCGTCATGTTCGCCTTCCCCATCCTCAGCCTCCTGTTCGTCTCGCCCCAACACTAACAAAAAACTAAAGCCTTGGACTCCATTGTCTGTATAGGTCTCAACCACGAGACCGCCAAAGTCGAAGACCGGGAACGCCTCGCCATCCTCGAGGGTGACCTCCCCGAGTTCGGCCGAGCCCTGTGCAAGGTCGACCCGATCACTGAGACGGTCGTCTTATCGACCTGCAATCGCACCGAGATCTACGCTGCCAGCACCGCCGGAGCCGACCCGATCGAAGCATTCCTGCGCAACTATTTCAACCTCCAGCCCGACGACATCCAGTTCTACCAGAAGGCCAAGACCGAGGCCGTCCAGCATCTGTTCCGCGTCAGCTCCGGCCTCGACTCCATGGTGCTCGGCGAGACCGAGATTTTCGGCCAGATCAAAAAAGCCTACAGCACCGCGCTGGAGGCCGGCACCACCAGCCGCCACCTCAACCGACTCTTCCAGCAGGCCTTCCAGGTTGGCAAACACGTCCGCCACAACTCCAACATCACCCGTGGCTCTACCAGCGTCGGTTCTGTCGCCGTCGATCTCGCGGAGAAGATCTTCGGCAACCTAGGCGAGTGCAACGTCATGGTCATCGGCGCCGGCGAGATCAACCAGCGCACCGCCCGCTCACTCCACAGTCGCGGCGCCACCGGCATCATCGTCTCCAACCGCTCCTTCGACAAAGCCGAGCGACTCGCCGCCGAACTCAACGGTAGTGCCATCCGCTTCGATGACTACCCGCAGAAAATTCCCCAGACCGACATCATCATCACCTCCACCGGCGCGCCACACGCCATCATCCACCCGGAGACCATCAACGCGGCCATGAAGCAGCGCCGCGGAAAACCCCTCTTCATCATCGACATCGCCGTCCCCCGCGACGTCGAACCTTCCGTGGCCGATCACCCATCCGTCTACCTCTACGACCTCGACTCCCTGGAGAAGATCGCCAGCCAGGGTCGCGAGCAACGCCGCGAGCAGATCAAGCACTGCGATCAGCTCATCGCCGAGATGATGGAGAAACTAAAACTTATCCCAAGAACAGCCCCCCAGGGTGACACTTACCTGGAGGGCGATGCGCCGTCATCGCCGCGAGTGCAGTAGTATCGGCAAATAAACAACCAGCCATTGCGTCGCAGCGTCGTTGCGCGAGGCTTCTTCAATTTTTTCCAGAACACCAGATGCCAGACAATCCCGCGCAACGACGCAACGACGCAACGCCCCAAGGTAAAGTCCTCAACCTGGGGACGAGAGGCAGCGCCCTAGCATTGGCACAAGCCGACATGACCACCGCCGCCCTCGAGGCCGCGATCCCCGGCATCCAGGTCGTCCGCCACATCATCGTCAGCACCGGCGACGCCCGCCCGGATCTCAAACTCTCCGAGTTCCAAGGAGTGCTCGACAAAGGCATCTTTACCAAAGAGCTAGAGATCGCCCTCGAGTCCAAACAGATCGATTTCGCTGTCCATAGCCTAAAAGACGTCCCCACCGAGCTAGACGATCAGTTCAAGATCACCGCTACCCTCGAGCGCGCCGAGACCGCCGACATTCTAATCTTCGCAGACCCAGATCTCAAAACGCTAAAAGACCTACCAAACGGGGCGACCGTCGCCACCAGCAGCGTCCGCCGCAAGCGCCTCCTCCTCCACCAGCGCCCCGACCTACGCGTCATCGACATCCGCGGCAACGTCCCCACCAGACTAACTAAAGTCAAAAACCAACACGAGGGAGCCGCCGCCACCCTCCTAGCCAAGGCCGGCCTCCTCCGCCTAGGAATCCTAGTCGACGGAAAACTCACCCACGGAGGTGCCGAACTCAGCTACCAGGAGTTAGATGAGCAAACCTTCCCCCCCGCCGCCGGCCAGGGTGCTGTAGGCATCGAGATCCGCAGCGACGACAGCGAGACTGAGCAGCTTCTCCAAAAAATCAACCACCCCGAGACCAACCGACGTGTGACGGCCGAGCGCGCCCTTCTAGCAGAACTAAAAGCCGGCTGCCAGACCCCCATCGGCATCAATACCAAACTAGAAGGCGATCAGATCGAGATGCGCGCCCTGATTTTCCCGGAAGAAAACGAGGCAGCCCCACCAAAAGAAGCTCGAGCGACCGGTACCGACCCAATCCAAATCGCCAGAGACCTCCTCGCCAGCCTGACGTAGCTGGGCGTCTCGCTCCCGATCAACCTCTACGGTCGCACGCGACAACTGAGATCCGAACCAAGTGGCTTTTTTCAGAGTGCGAGTGATCCTGAATCTGGTAGATCTGTAGGCTTGGAGCGTGTGAAACATTGCCATCTAGCGTCAAGATGTAGATCCGTGTGAAGCATCCAGACAACCAGTTTTCGAACCGAGAAAATCTGCGTAATCTACGTAATCTGCGGTTATAGAAAGTCCGTACCTATCCCAATGACCCAATCCAACCAAAAAGGCATCTGCTACCTAGTCGGCTCCGGCCCCGGAGACCTCGGACTCGTCACTCTGCGCGCCAAACATTGCATCGAGATCGCCGACATCGTCCTCTACGACTACCTTTGCAACCCAGAGATCCTGCAGTGGGCCAAGCCCGACGCCGAGATCATCTACGTCGGGAAGAAAGCCGCTGACCACACCATCCCACAGGATCAACTCAACGCGCTACTGGTCGAAAAATCCTCGCAGGGAAAAACCGTCACCCGTCTCAAGGGCGGCGACCCTTATCTGTTCGGCCGCGGTGGTGAAGAAGGCCAAGAGCTGCACGCTGCTGGAGTCCCTTTCGAGATCGTCCCCGGCATCACCAGTGCCATCAGCGGTCCCGCCTACGCTGGCATCCCCGTCACCCACCGCGACCACTGCAGCCAGCTCACCATCTTCACCGGACATGAAGATCCGACCAAGGATGAGAGCAGTCTCGACTTCAAAAAAATCGCCAACGCCGACGGCACTAAAGTCATGCTCATGGGCGTCGGTCGCTTGCCCATCATCACCAAACAACTCATCGACGCCGGTGCAGAGGCAGACACGCCGATCGCCCTCGTCCGCTGGGCCACGCGTGGCAATCAGGAGACGATTACCGGCACCCTCGCGACCATCGCCGGCGTCGCCGAAAAAGCCAAATTCGCCGCGCCAGCTGTCGCCGTCATCGGTGGCGTTGTCACTTTGCGTGATGAGCTCAACTGGTTCGAGACGCGGCCGCTATTCGGCAAGAAAATCGTCGTCACCCGCACCCGCAAACAGGCTGGTGTGCTCAGTGCCCAGCTGCGCGAACTCGGTGCCGACGTCTACGAGATTCCGACGATCCGCATCGATCCGCCCGATGACATGCTCGGTTTCGGCCGCCTCGTCCAGGAAGCCCACACCTACGACTGGCTCCTGTTCACTAGCCCCAACGGCGTCGACGCGTTCTTCGATCTGTTCTTCAAAATCTACAAAGACGCCCGCTCGCTAGGTGGGGCACGCATCGCCGCCGTCGGTCCAGGCACCGCCAAGAAACTTGCCGAATACCGCTTCGAAACCGACCTCATTCCCAAGGTCAACACCGCCGCGGGGTTACTAGAAGCCCTGACCAAAGATCACGACGTCGACAATCAGACCTACCTCTGGGTGCGACCAAAAGAGACCAACCCAGTTCTCAGCGAAGGTTTGGAGAAACAAAATGCCATCGTCGATCTGGCCATCGCCTACCAGACCGTCCCCGAGACCGAAGACCCGACCGGCGGCATCGCGCGATTCAATAAAGAAGGTGCCGACCTCATCACCTTCACCAGCGCTAGCACCGTCGAGCACTTCCTCGACCTCGGTCTGATGCTGCCAGAGAACTTAAAGATCGCCAGCATCGGTCCGATCACCAGCGCTGCGATCCGCGACAATGAGCTAGAGCCCGACATCGAGGCGGAGGAGAACAACATCCCTGGATTGGTCAAAGCGATCCAAGAGAAACTCTAGCGCCGGAGGGCGGGCACTCTTGTCTGCCCGGTTCAACTAACTAACCGGCGCTTCAGCGCACGGATCACTAGAGCTTGAGACAGCAAGCCGCCGAGCATCAACGATCCTGCGGCCGCAGCTGCAAAGAGCACCCGAGGCGGAATTTTCTCCTCCCGATCCACCTCAACCTGCAACTTCCCTAAGGCGTTTTTCAATCGACCTATCTCCTGCGAGAGACGTTCACGTTCCTTCGAGCTGTCATAGCCAGCTTCGATTTCACTCGTCATCGCCCGAACACAAGCTTCGATCATTTGAACCGCGTCCTGCGCCACCACGACTGGCGGAACTGGGGTTGCTAGTGGTGGGTTCGCCGAGGCGAGCAATAGGACGAACGCAACGATCAGTCCACAGTAGAATGGGAATTTAGGTTTCATGGGGTGTTCATTTTGGATCTTTCGCTCAGCCCGCGGAACGAGAAGCGAGTAGGAGTGCCTGTTTTACGTTTGCGCAGGCTGCGCCGCAAATTGGGCAGACAAAAATGCTGGCCATACAGCAAAAACTGGGTTTGAAGCCAAATACTAGTCAGACTAGTCATGAAAACGGAATGGAAACTCCAAGATGCAAAGGCGCGCTTTAGCGAGTTGGTCGAACGCGCTCTCTCCGAAGGGCCGCAGCACGTTACTCGCCGGGGGATCCCCGCAGTTGTCGTTATCTCTGAAGAAGAGTTTGAGAAGGTGAGATCTCGAGGCAAGCGGCGCACCCTCGTCGAACTTTTTCAGAGTTGCCCGGCACCAGAAATTTTCGATGCCATTGAAGAATCCCGCCGCGTCCCGGACGTCGGTCGCGAGACCGAAATTCTCTAATTTCTAATTCCATGCGCTACCTTCTCGACACGAATGTCCTCAGTGAACTTCGTCGACCCGAACCGAGCAAGAGAGTCGTGGTGTGGCTATTGCAGAACGAAGCTGCGTGCGGAATTTCGGAGCTGGTAATTGGCGAGTTCGTGAAGGGCGCTTACTCCCTGCCCGACGGCAAGAAACGCCAAGCGATCCTCGCGTGGATTAGTGAAGTGGAAGATCAATTCGAAGGCCGCATGATTGCTCTCGACCGTGATGTCCTGAAACGATGGGGCGAGCTTTGTGGCGTGTGCGAACGCGAACATGGCCGGCGCCTGCAGGTGCTCGACAATCTCATCGCTGCGTCGGCGCTGAGCCACGGGCTAGTCGTGGTTACTCGGAACATTGTGGATTTTCCGTCGGAGATCGACACGTTCAATCCTTGGGGATGAACTCTGAGGGCTGACCCGATGACATCTCCACAAACCGGCGCTTCAGGGCTCGGATCACTAGAGCTTGAGACAGCAAGCCGCCGAGCATCAACGATCCTGCGGCCGCGATGATGAAGTGCAAAGAATCACTCGCCTTCCGATCATACTCCGCCCGCAATTTTTTTAAGGCGGCCGTCAGGCGACCCATCTCCTGCGGAAGGCGTTTTCGTTCTTCCAAGCTGTCGTAGCCAGCGTCGATCTCGGACTGCATGCCTTTGACACAAGCTTCAATCGTTCGGGCGGAGCGCTGCGCGATCAGCACCGATTGGCTTCTGAGAAGCGTCGGGGGGGAAATGGATACAAGGAGCAGAACAAGGGCGACGATCAGTCCGCAGTAGAACGGGAGATGGGGTTTCATGGTTTGCTAAGTCTAGATTCCTAATCGATCGACGAAACTAAAAACGGGCAGGAGTGCCAGCCCTCCGCGCGCGGTTGGAAGAATCCGGAACTTCGACTTCAACTCCCCAGAGACCCAAGCCTGTCCCACACCGGCTCTTCAAACCACCATCCCCACCGCAAACACAGGCAGACGGGAGGGTTCCGCTCTCCGCTCGCTACACGAGTTCGTGCAGCATTTTCAGCACAGAGTCGATCTCTTCTTCAGTGTTGTAGAAGTGTGGACTGAAGCGCAGGTGAGCGCGGCCCTGTGGGTCGTGGCGGTGGGAGGCGATGATGTCGCGCTCGATCAGGGTGTTGTAGATTTTCTCCAGGTCGCGCCCCTCGCAGCGCGCGGTGGTGATGGAACTGGCGTTCGGCCCCGACTTGGCGCCGATGATCTCGTAGTCTAGATCCTCCAGTCCTGCGACCAGTTGCGCCTTCAATTTGAGCAGGTGTGCCGACACGGTCGCCATGCCGATCTCGAGCAACATCTCGACCGCTGCCACCATGCCAAAGATGCCGACTAGGTTGAGCACGCCGGGCTCGTAGCGGATCGCGCTGTTGTGAAATTTGATCTCGTCCTGGCAGATGAAATTTGGTGAGATGACGTTCCAGGCGCCCAGCAAGGTCGGCCGCACGCGCTCGAAGTGTTCTTCACGCACGAAGACGATGCCGGCAGAGGCGGGGCCGAGCATCCACTTGTGGGAATCGGCGCTGAGGAGATCGACGTGGTCGACCCGGGTTTCGAACTGCCCGATGGTCTGGATGGCATCGAGTGAGAAAAGGATACCGCGCTCGCGTAGCATTTTGCCGATGGTATCGATCTCGATGCGGTAGCCGGTGAGGAAATGGCAGCTCGCCAGTGCGACGAGCTTGGTCTGCGGGGTGAGGGCTGCCTCGACCAGTTCCGGTGTGATCTCGCCGTTCTGCTCGGGTTCGAGGTAGCGCAATTTCGCACCGCGCCGCTCGGCTTCCAACCAGGGGTAGACATTGGCGGGATAGTCTCCCTGATAGCAGAGAATCTCGTCACCCGGTTGCCAGTCGATGCCGTTGGCGAACAGGCTGAGGCCGAGCGAGGTCGGTCCGAGTAGGGCGATCTCGCCTGCCTTTGCCCCAATCAGTTCCGCGCAGCTGTGGCGCGCTTTCTGGATGCGTTGCAGGACGTCGCCGAACTCCTGGTGATCGAAACAACAATCGTCGGTGTACTGTTTCATCGCGTCGGCGACGCGGCGCGGCAGGATCGTGACGGCGGCGTGGCCGAGGAAGATGCGCTTCTGGGCGACGGGAAATTCTTTGCGGCGGAAGCTCTCGTCGCGGTGGAGTCGGTCGAAGTAATCGGACATGGTGGTTGAAACCCCTACGCGCACCTTCAGTGTATTGGCACCAGTTTTTTTCCTGGCATGCAGCTAACGCCAGTCGCACTCGCCAAATCCAAATGGGACGAAAAAAGCGAGGGCGCGGCATCGCTGCTGCGCCCTCGCCTGGCTGGGTTTGGGGGAGGAAATGTGTGGGCTACGGGGCTTCTGAGAAGGTGCCGGTGTCAGTGTCTCGCTCGGCACCGCCGCGAATTTCGTGGCGTCTGAAAGTCTGGTCGATGTGGTTGAGGTAATACCTGTCGTAGTCGCTGGCGTTGCCAAAGCGGACGGTGATCCGTGAGGTCGAGGCGCAGTCGACGGCGTAGTCGAACTCGAACTCGTCGACTTGGGAGCCCTCAATGCATCTACCATTTAACAGGTCGTCGAACTGCAGTCGACAAGGTGTGCCGCCGTCGAGCATCACATAGG
>JBLHKE010000100.1:0-14580 GCA_047619485.1 Verrucomicrobiales bacterium
CTGGCACAGCGGTATGTTCGAACGCGATGTGGACCACGACGCGCCTATCAAAAAGTTTGCCAAGCTCGATGCCCGTTACCAACAGATCAAGAAGCAGATCGATCCGAAGGCCAACACCAAGGACCGTCTGGCAGCGTTCAAAGCGCTGCAGGGTGATCTTCTCAGCGCCTCACCGCGTATCGCTGGCGCGCTGCCACTCTGGGATGAGCTTATCACCAACGCGCCGGATCCGGACAAGGTAACGATGCTCAAATCGATGACCTCGAACCTGCAAGGCGACCGGGATTACCTGCTCCGCCGAACCTTGGAGAAATGCACATTCGGTAAGGCCGGCAAAATATTCTGGCAGGCTGACGTGTATGACAACCACTTCCGTTACCACCAGGCGGATACGAAAACACATGCAGCAGAGCTGCTCACACATCTGACTGGCATGGTCGAAGCGCAGGCCAGATCCGGCACGATTTCCGAAAACATCTTCGGGATGTGGCTCCACGGAATCGATGTCCGCGATGCCAAGATGCGGGAATTGATGCAAACGATCGCAAAATCGCCAGCCTACGCAAAGCTCGATCCCGCCTACCATAGAGCGGCGGTAGATAGCAACCATTTTGGGCTCATCGCCACGACGCCGACGATTGCGGCCAGCACCCCTCATCACCTCAGCCGCGAACTGCTCGCCCTGCCAAAGGAAGCCGCACCCGCACAGGTCGAGGTCGCTCTTAAAACGGTGATAGATCGTGCCAACAAAGCGCCCACTGCTACTGCCGTTTTCGGTTTGGCACAGGTGGCGGCTTTGCCCGAATGGACCGCCGCGACTCGCAGCCTGGTGCTTTCGCTGTTCAAGGAGAACGCGCCGATCGGGGATTGCCCGACCGGTCAGGGTTACGAGCCACTCGTCATCCGAATCGCCAATGAAGCCAAGGAGAGCAAACAATGGGGCCCGATCGAGTCCTACGCTGCCGGACTGTGGCATGCCGCCACCACGGCGAGCGACCATCCAAATCGGAACGGTGCCATGGCATTGTCATTCCTCACCGAAGCCTCCCTGCAAGGCGATGCCCCATCGATTGCTGCGACGTTCTCGCGCACCGCCACCCGGGGGTCGGCTGGTCGCAGCATCTTTCCGGACGGCGGATACAGAAACCCTGAGATCACCCAACGGATCCGCGGCGTGATTGGCAAAGCGACTCTCGGAATCGGTGCCGTGGAAATCACGGTCGATGAAACCCACCCGGCCTTCGCGATCTACAAATCGAACGCCGAGTTCGTGCTGGGCAACGTGGATTCGGCCTGGGCCTTATATGAGAAAAACCCCGACCAGCTCCAGCCGGTGCTGCGCGAACTCTCAGTCGAATACGGATTCTGGTTGCTGGAGCGCAATACCGAAACCGAACGCACCGATCGCGCCGAGGAATTGGTTAAAGAGTTGACGATCTGGTCGCGCCAGGCCGAGGGCACCTTCAGCCTCGAACAGGAAGCTGAGCTGAAGATCGCCTACGCCGACCTCGCCTTCCGCAAAGGCGCCCTGCCGACCTCGCGTGCCTGGTATCGAAAGGTCGCCGATGCCGCCGAATACCAAGGCTCACAAATGGGACTGCGCGCCGCGCTTGGTTCGGTGAAGGTCGACCGCGTCTCGAAGAATTTCGGCGCGGCTCTGACCGAGCTCGACAAGTTGATCCGCCTCAAGGATCCGCGTTCCCGCATCCTAATTCGCTACGCGCGCGCCGAGGTTTTCATGGATCAGGAGAGTTACAAAGAAAGCCTCGACGAGATCGAAGCCGTCCTGCGCCAGGAGGCAAAACATCCCGACGCGCTGATCCTGCGCGGCAAGATCCACAACCAGATGCGCAAACTGGTCGAGGCCAGCGAGATCGAGCTCGGCCCCTCGCAGGACAACACGGTCATCGTCCCCGGCGAGGCGGTGAAGATCAACCTGCGCGACCCGACCCTGCGGGTGTCCGGCGTCGGCGCCGACATCGAGATCGAGATCTGGGCGAAGTCCGGCGACAAAGAACGCCTCATGCTTTACCAACTCGGCGACAACAAAGAGAAGTTCCGCGCCGAGGTGCCGACCGCACTCGGGCCACCAGTTCCGGGCGACAAGATTTTGCAGATCCTCGGTAAGGACGAAATCCGTTTCGGATACTCCGCGCGATTCCGCGCCAAGATGGACGACCTTCCCGCGGATCCAAAGGTAGTGATCGGCGTGGCTTCGGACGCCCAACTCGCGCTCTCCGCCGGTGCCTTCCCACCGCGCGAGGGCGAACGTCGACTCGACATCGAAGAACTCGGGCTGTCGACCGCCCAGGCAGCGCTCGGCACCCGCTCGGTGCGACCGGGCAACCCCGTCTACCTGCGCGTCACCGATCCCGATCAGAGTTTGAGCCCGGGCATCGATCAGATCAATCTCACACTAACGACCTCGAACGGCGACGAGATCCGTCGCCTGCAACTCACCGAGACCGGCCCCTACACTGGCGAGTTCGAAGCGATTGTTCCGACCACTGGTGCCCAGGCATTGGCCTTCGCCTCAGAGAGCGCTCCCGGCCGCGACCCGAACATGGCGATCAGTTCGCAGCCGTATCCGGGCTGGTTGGGCAAAGTTGGCGACAAAGAATCCGCGCGCACCTTCGGCATCGACCTCAATGACAACGTGCCGCTCGACAAGATGTCGATCACCATGGGTGGCGCAGGTCAGGCGCTCAGCCACTTCGTGTTGCAGACCTCGATGAACGGTCAGCATTGGACGAGCCGGGCACGTTATCCCGCCAGCGAAGACGCAGTGCCATGGGACGGACGTCCGCGGGTGAGTTCGTTCCCGACCTACCGTGGTGGTATCCCAGTCTCAGTGCCAGAGGGGCGAGACCTGCCGCAGGATTGGGCGGAGAAAATGGAACTGAATTCCGCCAAGGAATCGTGTGGCTACCTCTCGGCAAACGTTACAAGTATCTCTGCCGAGAATCTCCCCATGGTGAATACCGGCCATCCGGGCTACTCGGGTCTGTTGCAGTATCGCGCACTTTTCTACCAACCAGCCGCTGCCATTCGCAGCTTCCAACTCAACGGCTACCCGGTTGCGGACGAGAAGGGCAATGTGCAGACGATATTTTTGATCGACGGCAAGCCAGCCGATGAGGATGCCGAGAACCCGCTCACCATCGAACGCGAATTGGCGCCCGGGTTGCACGAGATCCAAATCTGGCGCCATGAGGGACGCTCTGAACTGCTGAAGCGTCAGCCGCTCCTGCTCTGTGACGAGCCCGGCAAAGACGCACTCGTCCCCTGCCCCGATGGCATGTTCGACCCCGCGACTTTCCCAGAGGGTGTGCGCGCCACGATCCCGCAACCCGCCAGGATCGCCAGCAACGCCACCGGCCTCGACGTCAGCTTTGGTGATCAGACCCAGGCGCGTCTCGTCCGCTTAGTGATTGCAGGCTTCGAAGGGGTTGCGCCGATGATCAAGAAAGTGACGCTTAGCGACCGCGAGGGCGCCACGCTCTTGCCAGTGGAGCAGGACTACAAAGCGCTGCGCGAGAACACCGAACTCGAAGTCCTACCCGGCGACCAGATCACCGCGCGCTACGAGGATCCGGTGTCGGCAACGCCAAAGCGCACCAAGCACGAGAAACGCCTCACGGTTGCCTTCAACAACGCCAAGGTTGCGGCCTCGTTCCTCAACTACGAAACCACCGAGGAGGGGCGTGTATTGGTCCTCGAACCGATTCGCCGATTCCGCTTCGACGACGCGGTTGCCATCGTGATCGATGATCCAGACATGGACGGCGGGCCGAAGCGCGACACCATCGACATCCAGGTAACAACCAGTGGCGGGACGCAGACCATCATCAAGGCGGTCGAGACCGAAAACCACAGCGGGCGATTCCTTGGGCGCATTTTCCCCGTCGAGGGCGAGCCAGCGCGCGACTCGGAAATCCAGTTGGCCAAAGGCGGCACCTTGAGCGCCAGCTACCGCGACATGGAGAACCTCGACCCCGGGATCCCTTACGATCGGACAGTCACCATCAGTCACGCCCAGTATGTGACTCCGGCACTGGCGGCTTACCAAATCACCAGCGAATCCCTGCCGCCACCGCCACCACCGAAACCAGCAGTGGTTAGCAAAACGAAAAGCCGCAAGGATCGCAAACTCGGCGCGGAGATTGTTCAACCGCAGCGGTCTATCGACTACAGCTACGTCGATGAGGCCAGCCTAGCGGCAACGAAATTGAAGGGAGTGCTCGGTGCCAGCCTGCGCTTCGATGTGATCGCGCCGCATCTCGCGCTGGCCGACAGCAGCGTGATCCGCGCCTACATCCAGACCGAAGAAGGGCGCAAGGCAGCCAAGGCAGCTGGCAAATCCCCTTTCGACGTCAGCGTGCCCGGAACGATGAAATTGACGGGCGCCCTAGGCGGGGTGGAACTCGCGGTACCGAGCGGCTACCAGATCGACTCGGCAGCCAAGCCGCCCACCAACGAACCACCACTCGAGGAAGGACGCTTCGCGTTCTCCGTCCCGCTCATCCTAGGCGATCAGCCAACACGGAGTTTCGCCAACAAGGCGGCCGAAGCGCTGTCTGCCTCTGCCATCCCCGACGGTCTCGTGGTACGCGCCGGCGACACCGTTCATCTCGGCTATCCCTACAAAGACGCGGACGACCAAGTGAACTGGAAGGTCACCACCTTCACGGTCGGCAGTCACGCCTTCCTCGATGTCATGGACGGCAGCTACAACCAACCGCTGGCCGGCGGCTTCGTCGGTGAGAAAGTCTACGTCCGCGTGATCGAACGCGGGCTCGACCGCGGACCGGAACGTGATGTGGCGGCAGTGACGCTGAAGTCGACCAGCGGTGCCACGACCGAATACGAATTGCGTGAAACCGAATCACACTCAGGGATTTTTAAGGGCGTGTTCGCGCTCAGCTATGCAGACGAGAAGCTCCCGCAGAAGTTGCCACCGGTTGCACTCAATGGCTTTCCAGTGCGCTACGGCGACGACGTCAGCATTTCCTACGCCGCCACCGGCGAGAGTCGCAAAGTCGTCGTCAACAAGGGCGCCGACGGTTCGATCGAACCGTTCAGCAAACGCTTCACCGGCGACGCGATGGCGGTGCAGACCAGCTTCACGCTCGCCGAGTGCTACTTCGAGCTCGCCAAGAAGCACCGCGAGATGGAGCAGGAGAGCCTCGCCCGCCGCGAGATGGCACAGGCCCAAAAACTGCTCGCCGAAGCGATCGCCACCCACCGCGACGACGAGCTGCGCGCCCATGCCGAATACCTGTTAGGCAACCTCGCGCAGGAGTATGCCGACCTATCGAAGAACGAGGAGGCCAAGCTGCCGATGTATCAAGATGCCCTGGCGCGATTTTCTAAAATCCCGACCGACTACCCCGACACCGAGTTCGCGCCGAAAGCACAATTCAAGACTGCCCTAGTCTACGAAAAGATGGGCGAGATCGAGAACGCGGTCGAAGAATACGTCAAGCTGGCCTACAAATATCCCAACGACGAACTCATCCCCACCGTGATGTCGCGGCTCGGCGGTTACTTCCAGAAGAAGGGCTTGGCTTTCAAGAAACAAGCAGACCCACTGCGCGAGAAAGATGACCTCGAATCCCAGTCCGAGATGCTGCGTCTCGACCAGCTCTCCTTCCCGGAGTTCCTCAATGCCGCCATGGTGTTCACTAAGCTGCAGGAACGCTTCCCCGACGATCCGCTCGCCGGTCTAGCCGGCCTGCGCGCAGCGCAGAACTACATGCGCGCCCACCAGTATGACAAAGCCATCGAGGGATTCGAGCTTGTCATCGATAACGAGACCTACGACGGGCGCGAGATCCGCTCGCAGGCGCTCTACTGGTGCGGACTGAGCTTCGAGCGCTCCGCCGGCATCATGTCCGAAGGAAATTACAAAGGCCGCGGCAACGCGATGGGCAAGGCCTACCAGATCTACCGCCGAACTACCTTCGACTTCCCAGATAGCAAGTGGGCCAAGTACGCCCGCGGGCGCCTCGCCGATCCCGTGTTCGCCAGGATCATCGAACTAGAAACATTGGAACGTGAACGGATGATCGAGACTCTAAAGGACAGCCGATGAACCAGCGAGAACGACAACTGCTCCACGAGGAGGTCGGCGACAAAGCCGAAGCCCGGCTCTGCGTGCGCAGTAGGGCTCGGATCGACGCGGGTCGCTGGTGGCGTCGCACGCCGGTGTGGCTCTGCGTCGTCGCCGACGAACTCGTGATGCTAGCGGTCGCAAGACGCCGCTACGTCGCAAGGGTGGCGATCGCTAACTGCCAGCAATCCCACTACAATCACGCCACCGGAGAGCTGGTGATCGAGCCTGGCGAAGCGCTACAATTCAGCAAATTCCCGCTCTCGCCACGCGATGCGCTAGGCATCATTGATTTGATTCAATCCAAAGACAAAATTTCCACCACCAAGAACTGAAGTAAAACCATGTTAGAGCATCTCTTAAAAGGAGGACCGATGATGGTCCCGTTGATAGCGTGTAGCCTGATCAGCCTAGCGGTCGTCTTCGACCGCTGGCGCGCGTTCCGCGAAAACCGCAAGATCGATACGCGATCCCTGCGCTCCAAAGTCCTCGCCAATCTGCGCGAGGACAAGGTCGCAGCTGCGATCTCCGAATGCGAATCCGCCCGCGGACCGATCGCGTCGGTGCTATTGGCCGGGTTGCGATCCTACGAGCACCTGCGCGGGAAGAATGAGAGTTCGGAGACGATGCGATTGGTCGTCGGCCAGGTGATGGAAGATTACAGCGCCCAGGCATTGAGCGTGGTGAACCGGCGCCTAGATGTCCTGACAACCATCGGCACCGCAGCCCCATTGCTCGGCATGACCGGCACCGTGACGGGAATGATCGCCTCATTCGCCGGCATGGCAGACGCCGGCAGCGTCGGTGGCGCCGGCGGCGTGGTCGCCAACGGCATCGCCGAAGCGCTGGTAACCACCGCGGTCGGCCTGATCATCGCCCTGTCGGCAGTCGTCCCGCAGAGCGTCTTCAACCGCTGGAGCGACGAGATCGAACTAGAGATCGAAGAATCGAACAGCGAGTTCGTCGAATTTATCCTAACGCACCATTAGGACGGAGAATCTGGAGCCACGCATGAACACGAATTCACACGAATTGAATCGGTTAGTAGGAACATTCGTGTCCATTCGTATCCATTCGTGGTTCGCCTAAACATGAGAAAGAAGTACAGCAAAGAGAAGAAGCACCGCAGCGGGGAAATCCCGACTGGGTCGTTTTCTGATATCGCTTTTTTGCTGATCATCTACTTCATCGTCGCGACCACCTTGGTGAAGGTGAAAAGTATCACCGCCGATTTGCCTTCAGGAGAGAAGTCGAGCCAGTCCCAGTCGGACAAGACGCCGATCATCAACCTGCGCGGAGCGGAAATTTTCTTCAACGACAAGAAGGTCGACATGGACTCGCTAAACGATCGTCTGGCGGCCTTGGAACTCGGGGAACAGGAGGGCGACAAGCGCGTCATCATGCTCGAATCGTTGCAGGGAACGCCTTACCAGAACTACTTCCAAGCACTGGCGGCGATCAGCGCCAATGGCGGCGTGGTGGCCATCGTCGAGGAGGGCAATAAGTAGTCATGAAGAAACGTCTCCAACGCAAGAAGAGGCGCACCGTCCCGGTGCCGATCGCGAGCATGGGCGACATCGCCTTTCTGCTGATCATCTTCTTCCTCGTCTGTAGCGAAGTGGCGAAGGACAAGACCAACCTGCAGGTGGTATTGCCCCTCTCCGAATACGTGAAAAAAGTCGAGGCCAGCGTCGCCGCGCGGGTGGCGATCGACCAGAGTGGTGAGATCTATTTCGACGGGGTCCGGGTCGATAACGCCAAGGATATCGAGTGGGGAGTGCGTGCCGTGCTTGCCAGAACCATTTCGGACGACCAACGCCACGTCCAGTTCAAATGCGATGCCGCCCTGCCGAAGGAGACCTTCGAGCCGGTATTGAAAGCCATCGCCGAGGGAGGTGGAATCATCGACGCCGTCGGGGAACTGGAGCGGTAATTCAGGAATCAGTATTTAACACAACGACAGATCATGACAGAGACACAAAAGAACGAGACGACTCCTGGCCAGCTGATGGAGCACTTCCAGGGCAGCAGCCTCAAGACGATCATCGCCTTCACGGTGGTCGTGCATGCGGTGCTGCTGTTGGGCACGAGCATCCCATTCCTGATGGAATCGGTGCTGGGCGCAAATACTTCGAAGATGAGCGAAGAGGAAAAAATCGAAAGCGCGGTGAGTGAAGCCAAAGCGTCCCTGAGCAAGATCGCTAAGGAGCACGGACTGAACGTGGAAGAGATCAGCAGCCAGTTCTCAGCAGGCACGAGCGCATCGAGCAAGCCTGCCTCGAAAACACCTACAACGTCCGCGGACGCAGCTGAGGTCAAACCCGATGAACCTAAGACGGGTATCGAGAAGGAACTCGATTTGAAAAAAGACGGCCCAGCATTGCCCGAGATCAAAGACGACGGCGAGGAAGACCTGTTCAAGTAAGCCCGCTCCACTGCCCTGTCGTTTTCGAGTTTTAACCACCAATCATGCTCCCCACCAAGCAATCGCAACTCCCGGCCGAATGGGTCGATGAGATCCCGACGCGCCCGTCCGCCTTCAAGGCGATCGTGGTCAGCGTGGCGGCGATCATGTTGCTCGGGCTCGGTGCGGCCGCCTGGCAATGGGGACCGAAAGCGCTGGACGGGTTCTTGGCAGAGAACACGCTGATCTCGATCCTGTTCGCCGAGAACAACATCACCCAGGCGCTGAAAATCTGTTTCTGGATTTTCGGCGCGGTCGGCGCTGCCTGCGCGGTGGCCGGATTCATGAGCCTCGCGCGTAGCCGGATCACCTACCAGCTGCTGCGCACTTCCCTGATCGCCGTCTACCTTGCGGTGTCGGCCTACGTGGTCGTTGTCTGGATCGGGGTGTTCGACATCCTCCAAGCCGAGATCACGGTCGGTGGCGCGGATCAGGACCGTGCCACCATCCTCCTGCTATGGTGGAAGCTGTGCTGGCCAGCGTTCGCGGTGGGGCTCTACGCCGCGTGGCTACAGGCAATGATGCGCAGCCGCTCTGTCTACGCGGCGTTCACCCGCAAGAGCGGCGACCCGATGAGCGGCGACCGCGTCCTCGAGGACTTGCGTACGCACGGTCGCGACCCACGTCATCGCCGCAGTCTCTACGCCAGCGCAGGCACCCACCTCTTGATCATTGTCCTGATCCCATGGCTGCTCAGCCTGCGCGGATGCGTCAAGGCCTACAAGGTTCCCAAAGGCAGCGGCAACCCGGTGGTGGCGATGGTCAAGGTGGTGAAGCCGAAGAAAAAAAAGAAGAAAACCCTAACACTTCGACCAAACTCCGCGATCATCTACGAGACCCCCGACCTCGACAACACCGAGGTGGATGAGGTCATGGAGAAGAAGACGACGTTGACCTACGAGGCGTCGGCCAATGCCAAGGCCGGGAAGATCGGCAAAGGTGGCGGCGACAAGGGTGGCTGGCCGGAGGGCATGGACGATTACAAGATCCGCTTCATCCGCCTCGACCACGGCGGAGCCGGCTGGGACGATGGCATGAACGAGACCAATGCCGATATCAACTTCCTGCGCGCCTTCTCCCAGGCAACCGGGTTCAAGAAGATCGCCCGCAAAGGCGAAAGCCATTCGATCGCCCTGCTGCGCAAGTACCCCAAGGACGGGTTCCCACCCTTCGTCTACCTGACCGGAAACGACAACATGGGCCGGGTCAGCTCGGCCGACACCAAGATCCTGCGCGATTACTGCCTCAACGGCGGCATGCTGATCGCCGACGCCGGCAGCGCCAGGTTCCACAGTTCCTTCGCCCACTTCATCCGCCAGGTCTTCCCGGACAAGCCGCTGCTCGACATCGCCGATGACGACATGATCTACCAGCTACCTTACGGCTTTCCCGACGGTGCCCCAGCATTCTGGCACCACGGCGGACGCCGCGCCATGGGGATCAAACACGACGGGCGCTGGGTCGCCTTCTACCACCCGGGTGACATGAACGACGCCTGGAAATCGCAGGGCTACACCGACGTCACGCCGGAGATGCGCGAGGCAGCGATGAACCTCGGCGTCAATCTCATCTACTACGCATTCAACCAGTGGGACGACGCCGTGTCGAAGGCAAAGAAATGATGGAGAACCACAAATCCACACGACTTGATTAGATTATTTTGAACCTGGAATCTTTTAGCATCGTTGGCTACGCAAGCGTCGCGCTCTGGATCTGCGTGCCGCTCGTCTGGTTGCTGCATTGGAAGCGTCCACGTCGAGTGCTGTGCCGGCTCGCCCTGTTACTAGCGGTGGCTGCCTTCGTATTGGCGAAGACCAATTCTGTCGACCACGTGGACAAGATCCAGCTCGACCGCAGCGAGCAGATGGCCGCCTGGAAAGCGCAGCAAGAGGTGAACCGCAAGGCGGCAGCCGAAAGCCGTGGCGAAGACGTCGCGCAGATCCGCTTTGCCGAAGATGCCAGCGGCGATTTTTTGGACAAGGCGGGCATGGACGAGGCCGACCTCAAGTACATCGAGAAACTGCAGGGCGACGGCGTTCCTGATTGGAAGAAGGATAAGAAGAACCGCTCCGCTGGCGGGGCAGATGACGATAGCCTCGAGGGGCTGATCGGCGGGGAACGCGCGGGCGGTGGACTCGAATCAGACTCGTTAGAATCAGCTACCGATGCCGCACCCGTGTTGATGCTCGAAAAGGACCTGATACTCGCCAACCGCCTCGACACCTGGAACCTCAGTCTGATCCGCTGGTTGATCGCCATCGCCGTGATGATCCTCGCGCTCGACTACCTGCGCCGTGCCAATCTCTATCGCGAGGCCTCGTTCCCGCTTCCTCTCCCCAGCGCCTGGATCAACAGCCTGACGCCGATCGCGCCAGTGCGGGTTCGACCAGAACACCCGCGCCGCAAGCTGCCCGCCGAACTCGCCTGGCTCCTCAAGCGCGGCGATTGCTTCGTCTACCTAACAGATAGCCAAGAAGCGGCAGAAAAGGCGCTCGCCCAGCGACGCCCGCGCGCCGACGTGCTACGCGTCGGCGAGGGACATTTCGAGATCGACGACGAATTCATCTTCGAGGCGCTGTGGTTCGGCCGCAGCTCGTTCGTGATCGATTCCGCCGACCGCGCCGAGACGTTGTTCGCCCGTTTTCTCGAACTGATGGAAGAGAGGAAATCTGGCCGCGCGCGAGTCAGACAGAACGCCCACGTCGTCTGGGATCTGCGAGCTCCGATTCCAGATCACTTTGCATCCGAATTTGAGCGTTTGGCTGAAAAAACGGGTCTCTCGCTATTCATCGTTCGAAGCAACAAGCCATGATCCAAGCGCATCACAGAATCCTCATCTGCGCATTGCTGAGGTTTGCCATCGTGCTGGTCGCGATCCCTTTGTGCTGTGCCGTTGGGGAGAATGAGGTCGACTTCGGTCGCGATGTGCAACCGATCCTCTCCGATCGTTGCTACACCTGTCACGGGCCGGATGAGAAGGCCCGCAAGGCGAAACTGCGCCTGGATCGGCGCGACACGGCGATCGCGCTGCGCAACGGCGAGGCAGCGATCGTGCCTGGTAATCTGGACGCCAGCCTGCTGGTCGAGCGCATTCTCAGTGAGGATGCGGACGAACTGATGCCGCCGCCGAAGATCAACAAGCCGCTCAGTGCGCAGCAGAAGCAGATCTTGAAAAAGTGGATCGAACAAGGGGCCGAATACGATACGCACTGGTCCTTCACGCCGATCAAAAAACTAGAATTGGCGGACGGCGCAATCGATCACTTCGTTCGGGCACCGTTGATGAAGCGCGGAATCAAACCTGCGCCTGAGGCAGAGCGCTCGACCTGGCTGCGGCGTGTGAGCTTGGATCTGACCGGCCTGCCGCCGACGCCAGAGCAGCGCGAAGCCTTCCTCGCCGACAACTCCCCTACCGCCCACCGGAAGGTGGTCGACCGCCTGCTGGGCAGCATCGATTACGCCGAGCGCATGGCGACGGTTTGGCTCGACAACGCGCGCTACGCCGACAGCAACGGTTACCAGTTCGACAACGCCCGCAGCATGTGGCCGTGGCGTGACTGGGTGATCCGCGCCTATCAGAAAAACATGCCATTCGACCAGTTCGTCACCGAACAATTGGCCGGAGACCTAATACCAAACGCGACGCAAGAGCAGCAGATCGCTACTGGCTTCAACCGCAACCACGGTTTCACCATCGAGGGCGGCGTCATCGACGAAGAGTATCGCGTGATGAATGTGAACGACCGGACGACGACCGCCGGCACGCTGTTCCTCGGGCTGACCTTCGAATGTTCGCGCTGTCACGATCACAAATACGATCCGCTTTCGACCAAGGAATACTATTCACTGTATGCGTTCTTCAACAACAGCGCCGACGGCGGAATTGGCCAGTTGGGCAAGCCGATCGCCCCGGCGATCGCGGTGGACGGCGGCCAGGTGATGGTGATGCAGGAGAAGCCGCGCAAGAGTTTCGTCCTGACCGGCGGACAGTTCGACCAGCCCGGCGAGGAGGTCGGTCCCGGCACTCCTGCGGTGCTGCCTACTTTTGGAGATCGCCCGCGCAACCGGCTCGGGCTAGCGGGGTGGCTGACCAACGATGACAATCCACTGCTCGCACGGGTGACGGTGAACCGCGTTTGGCAGCAGCTGTTCGGCGTCGGCCTGAGCAAGACAGTCGACAACCTCGGGTTGCAGGGCGAGGCGCCGAGCCACCCGCAACTGCTTGATTGGCTGGCTGCAGATTTTCGCGATAGCGGCTGGGACATGCACCATCTGATCCGGGGGATCGTGTTGTCGGCGACCTATCGCCAGGATTCGAAACAGCGTCCAGAGCTGGACGATCCCGACAATCGTCTGCTAGCCCGCGGGCCATCGTTTCGCCTGCCGGCCGAGACCATCCGCGACCAGGCGCTCGCGGCGAGCGACCTGCTGACGCGCAAGGTCGGTGGCCCCAGCGTGAAACCTTACCAGCCACAAGGCATCTGGGAGGATCTCAATGCCCCGAAGAGCCACGCTGAAGTTTACCAACAGGACAGCGGTGCCGCCCTTTATCGCAAGAGCCTCTACACCTACTGGCGCCGGGCAGCGATGCACCCGGCGATGGCGGTGTTCGACGCGCCCAGCCGCGATGTCTGCAGCGTGCTGCGCCCGACGACCAACACACCACTGCAGGCGCTCGCCTTGTTGCACGACCCGACCTACATCGAGGCGGCGCGCAAGCTGGCGGAGTTGGCACTCGGTGGCGAGCCGAATCCGATTGCCGTAGCGATGCGACGGGTGCTCGTCCGCGACCCCACCGCCAATGAACTGGCGCTCTTGTCCAATCTGGCTCGCCAGCGATTGGCACACTACCAAGAGAATCCTGACGCAGCCGGGAAATTGCTCGGCGTCGGCGAGTCACCAAGCGATCCGAAGTTTGACCGCGCGCGCCTCGCGGCGATTACCGACATCTGCCTCGCCATCTTTAACCTCAGCGAAACCGTCACCCGGAAATAATGGACGAACTACAGTCAACGCTGGCAAACATCGACCGGCGCCGCATGTTGCAGCTCGGTGCCGCCGGATTGGGTGGCATGGCTTTGGCCGATCTGCGAGCCAGCCAAGAAGCTCCGCAGCGCCGCGCCCAACACCCAGCCAAGGCCAAGCGTGTCATCTACCTGTTCCAATCCGGTGGCCCATCGCAGGTCGATTTGTTCGATCACAAACCGGCGCTCGCCGAGCACCACGGCAAGGACATTTTCAAACTGGTGGAGAAGCAGGGGCGGCTCACAGGCTTCACCAACAAGCACAAGATCCACCCGGTGATCGCCTCCAAATACAAGTTCGCGCAGCACGGCGAGAACGGAGCATGGGTCAGCGAGCTGCTGCCGCACATGAGCAAGATCACCGACCAAGTGTGCACGCTACGGGGTGTCAGCACCACGCCGGTCAACCACGATCCGGCGCTAACCTACATGCAGACCGGCCACAACCTTCCGGGGCGGCCATCCTTCGGCTCGTGGTTGAGCTACGGGCTCGGTTCCATGAACGGCAACCTGCCCGAGTTTGTGGTGCTCGTCTCGCGCGGCGACCTCGGCAACATGCAACCGCTCAACAACCGCCTGTGGGGCAGCGGGTTTCTGAGCGGCAAGCACTCCGGCGTGCGCCTGCGCTCCGGTGCCGCTCCGGTGCTCTACCTCGACGACCCAGCAGAAAAACCGATCACTGATCGTCGGCAGATCCTCGACGTGATCAAGGCGCTCAACGAGGAAGAGCTCGAGCGCAGCGGCGATCCCGAAGTGGCCACCCGCATCGCCCAGTACGAGATGGCGTTCCGCATGCAGAGTTCGGTGCCCGAACTCACCGATCTGTCGGGCGAACCGGAGTCGACCTTCAAACTCTACGGGGACGACGCTCGCAAGCCGGGCAGCTACGCCTTCAACTGCCTGATGGCACGCCGGCTGGCCGAACGTGACGTGCGTTTCATCCAGCTCTACCACTCCGGGTGGGACCACCATTTCGACCT